>JBGSHH010000037.1:0-5073 GCA_041752355.1 Pirellulaceae bacterium
TGCATGTGCAAGAGGCAGGCGTTCGGGTCATCGCCAGTGCGACCATCTTGGGGATCGTCGGCGCGGTTGCCTGGCGACTGGTGCGACCGACCGCCAAGCATTCGGCTGGCGAATTGGTGGTGGCGCAGCACATTGAACGTCACTTTCCCGCGCTCGGCGATCGCTTATCTTCCTCGCTGGCGTTTTTGACACAAGACGAAACCGACGCCACGGCCGGCTCGGCATCGCTACGTCGCGCCGTAATCGCCGATACGATGGCTCGCACGGATAATCTCGATTTTGTCGCGGTGATCGATGCGCGTCCGGCGCGGCGCGCGTTAATCGCGGCGGTAAGTTTGCTCGTCATCGCAGGCATCATCACTATCATCAGTCCATCATCAACCACGCTCGTCCTCACGCGCACGTTCTGGCCCTGGACTACCGCCGCGTGGCCGCGCCGACATCAACTGGCGTTTGAGAAGACGCCAGACAAGCTCGCGCTGGGGGCCGACTTTGATGTCGCCGTGATCGATGAACATGGCAAACTTCCCGATAACGTGACGCTGCTCTATTGGTTCGATGGCGAGCGCGAGGATCAGGCGCAAGCACGCGAGATGAAACTGCTCGGCGGCAAGATGGTGCATCGGCTGGAGAACGTCACGCGGCCGTTTAAGTACAAAGCCATCGGCGGCGACGATCAGGCGATGCCTTGGACGCAACTCGTCGTGCTGGAACCGCCGCGCATCGCCGTGCTGGATGTGACAATTCATCCTCCCAGCTATACCGGCTGGCCGACGGAACAAGGGGCCGCCGATTTTCGCGCCTTGGAAGGTTCGCGCATCCAACTCGCCGGACAAGTCGATAAGCCGATCAAGGCGGCGGAACTGAAAGTGGAAGGAAGCACAACGCCGATCGATGTGCCGATCGCGGTCGCAAACGATGGTTTGTCGCTCACACTACCGGCTCAAGCCGATCAACCTTGGTTGCTCACGCCTTCCAATGCCTACACGCTGAAACTCACCAGCACGGCAGGCTTAACGAGCCAAGACGCGCGCCACGAAATTCGCGTTGTGCCCGATCGCCCGCCGGTAGTGGCCATTGAGAAGCCAGCCGATAACACGTTGGCAACGCCACAAGCGATTTTGCCCGTGCGCGTATTGGCGAAAGATGATCTCGCCTTGCATCGCATCGAGCTGCGCTACTCGCGTTCCGACAACAGCGAGCTAGGCGAGCAGTCGATTGAGCTCTTTGCCGGACCGGAGCAAGTCGCCACTGTCGCGAAAAGTCCGTTAACGGAAGGAACGCTGACAGGCGATTCACGCGTGGTGGAATTCGCGTGGGAGATGGCAAATGTACCCGACCTGGCTCCCGGCATTACGCTCACCTGGCATGTGGCTGCGCTCGATTACAAACCGCAAACGGGCCTCAGTCCCACACAACGACTGATGATCATTTCGCCGGAGGAATTGGAAGATCGCATCGCGCAGCGACAAGCTGCGATCCTGGCGCAATTGCATGAAGTGCTCCGACTGCAACGCGACGCGCGCAGCCAAGTCGCTGCGCTCGAGACACAATTGCAAACAGTCGGGCGTTTAGCCAAGCAAGATTTGGACGACTTGCTCAGTGCGGAACTCAACCAACGTCAGGTACAACGTTCGATCGGTTCCGAAACCGATGGCCTACTCACACAGATCGCCTTACTGCTGGCAGAGCTCGAGAACAATCGCCTCGATAGCCCCGATGTATCGCGACGAATGACCGGACTGGCGACCGAACTTAAACGACTTGCGAAGGATCCGTTGGCGGTGGTGGAGCGCGATCTGACCGCCGCGCAGAAATTGGTGCGCGAGGATATCGACAAGCGCGGCGACTTGCCGCCGGACGCGCCTGCGCCGGAACCCGATACGCAAGCGCGGGCCAACACCGAGAAGGCGTTGACCAGTGTGGGCCAGCAACAAGATGTCGTCGTGGCCTCGCTGGAACGAATGCTCGGCGATCTTTCCGAGTGGGATAACTACCGACGCTTCGCGCGGGAAATGAGTCGTTTGCGCGGCGATCAAGAAGCGCTGCGCAAGGAAACGCTGGCGCTGCAACCGCTCACGCTGTCCAAGAGTCCGCGCGATCTCAATCCGCAGGAACAGGCCTTGCTACGTCGCTTGGCACAGCGCCAGACCGAACTATCGCGACAGTTCGATAAGCTACTGGGACGCATGACCGATGCCCGCGGAAAAATTGCCGAGTCGCAACCGCTCGCGGCCGAAACCTTGGCCGATGCGCTCGACGCTGCCAAGCGACTGGGGATCAGCAGCCAGATGCTCGACGCTGCCCGTGGCATCGATCGCAATCAACTTGGCAACGCTGGCGAAGGACAGGAGGAAGTTACGACGGCGCTGAATGAAATGCTCGATATCCTTTCCAATCGCAAGGAACATGAGCTAGGCCGCCGCGTGAAGCAGTTGCGCGAAGCGGTCACGGAGCTCGGCGGCTTGGAAGAACAGCTCAAAGGCTTGCGCGCTCGCACGGAGCAAGCTGGCAAGGTTGGCAACGAAACCGAGCGCAAAAGGCAGTTAGAACGTTTAACGAAAGAGCACGAACGCCTCGCGGAAGAAGTGCAACGTCTGGCGCGTCGACTAGAACGGTTGCAGGCGGAGAAGGCCGGCGCGTCGGCCAGTCAAGCCAGCGACACGATCGGTCAGGCAGGCGAGGCGAGTAAGCAAGACGCCGCAGAAAAGGCGTTGGAAGACAACGCCCAAGCCCAAACAAAGCTGGCTGAAGCCAAGCAGCAATTGCAGCAAGATCTCGCGCAGGCGCAACAAGATTTATTCTTCGAGCAAGTTGCCAAACTCGAACAAGCGATTCAGGGTCTGGTGCAGCGACAGACAGCCATAGTCGCCGAGACAGAACGCCTGGAAGGACTCAAAACCAATCAAGCCGGCGAATGGACGCCCTCGCAGCGGACCAGCGTCCGTTCCCTTACCGAGCAGCAGCGCGACCTCGTCGGCGAGACCACGACCTACGCGCAGAAGCTCGCACAGGCGGAAGCGTTCGGTCTGGCGCTGCAAGGCGCGGTGCGCGAGATGGGACGGGCGGCGGCGCGGCTCGATCGCTTCCAAACCGATGCTGAGACACAAAACTCGGAAAAAATCGCCCTGGCGCGCCTCAGCCAGTTGCTGGAGGCGCTTAAGCCTGAAGAGCCAACCTCGGAGCAGCAGGCACCCATGCCGGGGGATGGTGGAGGCGAGAATCAACAACAGCCGCCGCCGGGCGACGCGCTGACGCTGCTGTCGGAGTTGAAACTGCTCAAACTGATGCAGGCAGAAATCAACCGACGCACGAGCGAATTGGAAAAAGGCAGAGCCGGAGTGGCCAATCTCCCTCCGGAACAGGAACAGGAGTTGGCCGATCTAGCGACCGAGCAGGGGCAACTGGCCGATCTGGTGCAAAACATCGTCGCCAAAGCCCGTGAGGCGCAAAAGAACCAGCCGCTTGTGCCAGAAAACCCTGGCGAAGACGAACAACCTCCGCCGGGCAAGAAAGACCCGCTCGACGAAGAACTCAATAAAGCCTTGGACAATGAGTTGCTGCCGGGGAATAAGTAGCCCGCCTGCCGACGAATTGTTACGCAAATGTTACACATTAATTATTGACGATTTATGTCACAGGGCATAGAATGAAGTGTCGAGTCGCCCTTTTGGCAGGGGGCGAAACTAGCTCGTTTAAGGAAAAAGGTGAATCGCGTTTCTACAAGGTCGCGCAACCGAGGAGGCCACTTTGCCTGTCGCTGTTAGTCTTTTGCATGTAACGACTTATAGATTTTTCGCGTGTTTTTACGGAGGTTCACTAGGGCTTGTATTTTTGGAAGAGCGAGTCAGGGCAACACGTTTCAAAATCTGGCAAGGAACGAATAGCAGTCGATGTACGTCTTAGAAAGTACCGTTTCGTGCTGAGCGACAATCCTGCGCGCTATTGGCAAAAATCGGTTCGCAAACGGCCCCCCAGCAGAGTATCTTAAGGGCGGGAGCAGCTTGGTTCGTCGGTGGGAAGGATTCAAAGATGAAGTACCTGTGGTTGGTAATTGCGATTGGCGTGTTCTGTCCGGCTGGGGCATCGGCAGCGGAGCCGGAGAAGAAATCACTCGACGATCAACTTTTGGACGACTTGAGTACCGATTTGCTCCCAGCGACGAAGCCCGCTGCCAAGCCTCCTAGCGAAAATCGCCAAAGCGATAAGCCTGCCGACCCGGCCCTCGATCAGCAGTTGCTCGATGACCTCATCGATGGCGAGGATATTCAGTTTGGCGAGCAGCCCGATCCACTCACTCGCATCAGCCAACAAATGCGCAATGTCGAGACGTTGATCGGCCGCCGCGATACGTCGACCAAGACGCAAGAGATGCAAAAGCAAATCTTGAGCGACCTCGATCAACTGCTCGAACAGACGAAGAAGCAGTGCCAAGGCCAGTGCAACAAGCCTTCGAGCAGTTCACAGGCCAGCAACTCGCCACCCAAGCCCAGTCAGTCGCCTGGCAGCGACCCGATGAATAATAAGCCGGCCAAAGATAGCAGCGAGGAGCTCCGTAAGCCCGGCGAGAACAAGGTGGCCCAAGACGAGGCGATGAATCAATTGGTGAAGGAAGTCTGGGGACACTTGCCGGACAAAGTCCGCGACCAGATGCAGAACGTCGGGGTCGAGCAGTTCCTTCCCAAGTATGAGAAGCTGATCGAAGCGTACTACAAACGCCTCGCGGAAGAGAATTAGTCGTCGGTTTATTTACGCGTAAAGGATGCTGCGATGTCGATCCTCAGCCGCCGAAATTGGATGCTGGCCCTGGCCGCCGGATCGAGCGCGCTCGTCTCGTCGCGACTGGCCTTTGGCCAAACGGATCGCGACGATTTTGAAATCGCTGCTGGGGAACTGATTAAGCCCGCCACTCAGGCCGCTATTGATCGCGGCCTGGCTTGGCTCGCTTCACGACAGAACGACGATGGCTCGTTTGGCTCCAATGGTTACAGTCGCAACGCTGGTGTTTGCGGCCTGACAGGCATGGCGTTCATGTCGGGCGGAAGCATGCCCGACCGTGGTCCCTATGGTCAA
>JBGSHH010000038.1:0-6158 GCA_041752355.1 Pirellulaceae bacterium
TACAACGGCGGCGAACCGGGCTATCTCGGGCCGGTTTATAAGCCTTTCAAGCCCGAAGGTGGCAGCCTGAAACTCAATGGCAGTCTCACGTCGGAGCGATTAGATGATCGCACGAATTTGCTCAGCGGCCTCGATACATTGCGTCGCGATATCGATGGCAGTGGTCAGATGGAAGCCCTTGATAGCTACACGCGTCGCGCCGTGGAAGTCGTGACTTCTGGTCGCGTCGCCGATGCGCTCGATATCAAAAAGGAAGATCCCAAAGTTGTCGCCCGTTATGGCAAGGAGGGACAGACCTTCCTCACGGCGCGACGACTCGTGGAAGCCGGCGTCCGCACCGTTACCTTCAATTGGGGCGGCTGGGACACGCACGGCAACAACTTCGTGTCGCTGCGCAAGCAACTGCCGAATTTGGATCGCGCTATGAGTTCGTTGCTGACGGATCTCAGTGAGCGCGGCATGGATCAGGATGTCACGGTTGTGATGTGGGGCGAGTTTGGCCGCACCCCGCGCATCAACAAAGGTGCCGGTCGCGATCACTGGCCCAAGCTGTCGCTCTGCTTCCTGGCAGGTGGTGGCATGCGACTGGGGCAGGCGATTGGCGAATCGACCAAGTACGCTGAAGACGCCGCAGTGAATCCGATTCACTTCCAAGAGGTCTTCGCGACGCTCTATCACAACCTCGGCATCGATGTCGCCAAGACCACCATCAACGACCACAACGGTCGCCCTCAATTCCTCGTTGACATGCGCAAGCCGATCGCCGAATTGATCTAACTTCGCATGGTGCAGGCAGCTTGCTTGCAAATCCACCGAGCCACTTCCAGGGCAGGCACTTTCGCCTGCCCTGGGCGTTTCATCCAGCGACGCTGTAGATGCTACACCATCATCGCTAGCATGCTCTTTCGTCACAAAATGCTCTCGTATCGCTCTTCGCCGATCGATATAGTTCCAGCCCCACCCAACGGGCGACCGATGAGAAATGAGAATTCGCGTCAAGGATGACGCGCGACGTGACTCGTCGCTAGTTTCGCTATCAATGTGGGAAAGGACGCCCATGCTTCGTCGCCACTTTTTAAGTTTTGGTGTCGTTGGATTTGCTTCGCTCTCGCTCGCCGCCGGTTGCCGCAACAAGCAGCACGCCCGCGTCATCAAGCCTGGCGAGGACGAGATGGTCGGCAGTCATGCCGCCGGCACGGAAACGTTCAAGCCGCTGGTCGACGAATCCGTCGCCAAGCTCCTTGCCCGGCATTGCGAGCCAGGTGCGCAAACCGTTTCGTACGATGGCGAATTCGCTCCGCCTGTCAAACGCATTTGCTTCATCGGCGTCGAGAACAAGAGCTCCGAAGAGATCGGCGATTTCAAGGAGCAAATCTACGAGCTGATCGATAGCAAGATCGTCGATTCGCGCGTCTTTCAACCGGTCAGCCGTCGCTATGTCGACGCGGGACTGCAAGAGACCCGCACGCGACCCGAACAATTGATGATTCCCGAGCACATGCGCACCTTCGCCGCTTACTTGGAACAGCAGGGGCAACCGTTCGATTACTTGCTCTTCGCCAAGATCACTTCCGGCACCACGCGCGAGAACAAGGAAATGCAGCGCGATTACTTGCTGACGCTGGAACTGGTCGATGTGCGAACTGGCGATTTTGATAAGCAATCGGCCGAGATCAGCAAAGGCTATCACCAGACGCGCGTCAGTCGTTGGTCGGCGACCAATCCGTTTTCGTGGAAGTAAGCTCCCTCTCGTAGTGCTTGCCTTATGCGCTTCGGCCTCCTCCTCACGTTGTTGTTGCTCTCCGGCTGCGCCACCTACGCCGACCGCGCGCGGGTGGTGCGTTCGTCGTTCTATGCCAATAGCCTGGCGAGCGCCGAATCGGAGATCGACAAAGGCTTGAAGAAGAATGGCACCGACGCCGACGTGCTCAAGCTCGAAAAGGCCATGGTCGATCTGGCCAGCGGCGATTTGGATACCGCCGAGAGAACCCTTCGCGATGTGCGCGATCGCTTCGACTCGCTCGAAGGCAAGAGCCTCGGCGAAGGGGCGCTCGCGATGATGACCGACGACAACGCCAAGAGCTATGCAGGCGAGGACTACGAGAAAGTACTCATTCGGTCGATGCTTGCGCTCACCAACCTGATGCGCGATCGCGGCGACGCCGAAGCCTATAGCTTGCAAATTGCCGAGAAACAGCAGCAAATCATCCAAACGGCCGAAGTCGATGCCGATGGCAAGAATCCCAAAGCGAGCTATCAACAGGTGGCGCTCGGACCCTACATTCGCGCCGCGCTGCGTGAGGAAACGCATCACGATTTCGACGATGTGCAACGCAGTCGCGAGATGGTGGTCAACTGGCAACCAGAGTTTGCGTCCGGCAAGCAAGACCTGGAACGGGCCGTCTATGGTCGACATAGCGAACCCGGCAACGGCGTGCTGTACGTCTTCACCTTGGTGGGGCGCGGGCCCTACAAGGAAGAAGTCGCGGAGATTCCCAGCCAGGTCGCTTTGCTGATCGCGGATCGCATCATCAGCGCTACAGGCAAGCACACCTTGCCGCCGACCATTGCGCCGATCAAGGTTCCCAAAGTGATGCCGCAGGTAAACCTGGTGCGTAGCATCAACGTATCCATCGATGGTCAACAGCGCGGCCAGACGGAAACGATCACCGATGTCGGTCGCATGGCGGTCGAACAGTACGAAGCGGTCTATCCCAGTATCGTCGCGCGTGCGATCGTGCGGCGCGTGGTCAAGAAGGGTGTGATTTACGGTGCGAAGGAATTGACCGGCACGCAGAACGGTTCTCTTCAAAATCTCGCGCTCGACGTGGCCGGCGTCGCCTGGGAAGCCACCGAAGCGGCCGATACGCGCTGCTGGGGTCTCTTGCCTGACAAGATTCAAGTGCTGCGTGTGGAACTTGCCGCTGGCGATCATGATATCGATCTGCAACCGATCGCGCGCCACGATCGACTCTCGGGCTCCATCGTGAACAAGAAAGTCACCATCGCCGACGGTCAAAACACCTATCTCATGGCGATCTTCCCCGATACCAAACTCGTCGGAAAAGTGCTGGTGAGCCAGCAGTAGCGGGTGCCACTCGACTTGCGAGTTGTAATTCGCGCCGACGAATCACTTTTTTGTCGGGCGGAATTGCGGAGTTACGGATAGCGAAAAGATCACCACTTCTTCACCGGTTATGGTGCTAATGTCGTGGTGCAAACTGGTCGGCTTGTGGCCCGTAATGTCCTTAATCATCGCTTCCAGCGTGGGGCGAGCAATTTCGATTAGCTGTGTGCGAACTTGCTTGAGTAAGTCGCGTCCCTTTTCCGGAGGTAGCGTGAGCACCAGGTGTTGCTCTGCGGCGGTCAGTACGCCTTGCAATCGCACGACGAGCAGGTCGCCGATGAGATGGGCCCGAATATCTTTGGGGCCGCGACCCATGTATTCTTGCTCAAAACGCGACATCGCGTCGCAAACAGCAGCTTCGATCTCTCCTTGGGTTTTCATAGAACGATTCCAGGTTGGCTGCGAAGTTGCGTGCAAAGTGATCCAACTTGGATTACGCAATGAGTGAACTAACGACGAAGACAGAAGCTACTTTCCCGCCAATGGTACTTGGATCTTCCGATTCTTGACAGCCATCGGTGAGTTCTTTTCGCGGTTGATTTTGGCATGTCAACGGCCAGTATTAGTTGCGACCGGCAATTTGTGTGTCAGAAATGTCATCTCGAATCCTTGTCATTCATGCGACATGCGGTATAGTTAATGGCAATGAATGAAGTCGGAGAATCCCAGTTGCCATCAACTCGCAGCGATTTACGACTTTCGGAAGACTAGTTAAGGGGCAACCTGGATCTCCAGGAGGCCTGTTACAAAGTAAACCGATGTGGCGAAGCATTTACAAGTGTTTCGCCACATCGGTTTTTTTGCGATATACGGTATCTGCGAGCATTTTCGCAGTGATGTTCGCGTCCGCGCAGGCCGGTAAAAATAAGGAATCGTAGCGAGTTAAGTGCGGTCTTGATGGAAGAACATGAACGAAGCCGAATCGAATATCGCGAAACAGTTGGCCCTCATTGCCAGCCGTTTTCAAGAACAGCGAACGGGCCACGCTCCCAAAGCGGTCACTGTCGTGCTGAGCGAAGACACGCTGGTTGTCACACTACATGAAGCGCTAACCCCTGCCGAAACAGCATTGGCTCGCACTCCGGAAGGGGCGGCGCAGGTGCAAGAGTTCCACCGGCAGTTGTTCGCAAGTTCCACCGCAGAGATGCGGCAGGAGATTCAACGACTCACAGGTCGGCAAGTGCGAGAGGCCATGGCGGAAGTGGAAACGGCCACCGGTGCCGTAATCCTGGCCTTCACTTCCGGCGCGATGGTGCAGGTATTCTTACTCGGTTCCAATATGCCGCCCCTGACGATTTCCCCCGACGTAGACGCAATCGCAAAATCCAATCCCCCCTTAACCTCGAAGTCGATACATCGCGTAAAGCGCGCCACGAAGGAATCGTGAATATGTCCAAGCCCATCATCTCCATCAAGTTGCCGGCCAGCATCACGCTATCGAACGATTGCTACAGCACCGCCGCCAGTCGGAGGCGTGACTTGAAGTTCGATCGCAGCGAAAACATGCATCGGGTCAACGACGTGCGACGTTCCTTGCGCGTCCTCATCATTGCCGATCTTCAATCGGAGGTCGCGGGACTCGCGAATTCGATCCGCAACTGGGGATACGTTGTCTGCCAGGTACTCGACAGCCCCGCCGCACTGCTGAGGGACGCCGAGCAAACTCCCGACGTATTATTGTTGGATCTGGAAGCGCCCCTCTTCGATGGCTGCCAGTTCGCTAAACAATTTCGAACCGGAACTGCGCACGAAGATTGCTTCGTAATCGCGGTCACTGATGCAGCTAGTGATGAGCGACGTTTGCAATGCGCGGAAGCAGGCATCGACCTGCTCTTGCATAAGCCTGTCGCCCCTTCGCTGGTGGAAACGCTGCTCATGCTGGAATGCATTCATATCAACATCTCGCAAGGCACCAACGTGTTGAGTGGGGAAGCGTGGAGCGAGACGAAGTCGCTGGCGAACACAGCAATTGACTGAGCGCTGGTCGCGAAGCAAGGGTTCAGTTCTTGGATTTGCTACCGCTGGCATGAAGTCGCCCAGCAATGCGGCCTGCATCATCTCGACAACGCCGTCCCGCTGCCGAGCGCCGGCAGCTAGCACGCCGCAATTGTGCTCAGCCTGTCGCCTTCCCCTCGGTTCGGCTGAGGCAAACCAACATAAGTCCCAATTGTCAATGTTTCATTGCTCGTTCGACTATTTGCACCATACTGCCTAGTTGGAATTATCACGCCAAATGACACCTTGCGGGGTTCGTTGCTAGTCTGCTGTGCTGCGTTTGCTGGCAACCAACCCAGTCCACACCCAGTACAGTAATGTTGACGAGAAAAAGACCACTGGCGTGATCCATGCGGATTTAGTGGCTTCGATTCGTCTAGTCTTGACGTCATCGTACGTGTAAACAGTCCGGCCATTTGCGAATCTCAAATCAACTAGTTGAGGCCCATCTGCAATGAGATAAAAGGACAGGCATAATCTATTGACATCCGCTTCGCTTGACAATAGAACTAACGCGAAATCGGGAAACGCTGGAACGCTGGGAGAAACTGCGATGACGGTGGCGAGAAAAACGCTGGTGGATGTGAGTTTGACGCGGTATTACCACTGCATCTCGCGCTGCGTGCGCGGGGCGTTCTTGTGCGGCGCAGGCTTCGAGCATCGCAAGCAGTGGATTGAAGATCGCTTGGAGTTGCTCGCGGCGCAGTTCGCCGTCAGCGTCTGCGGTTTTGCGGTGATGGACAATCATCTGCACGTTCTGCTGCGGCTCGATCCGACCGTCTCCAACGATTGGACCGACGAAGAGATTTTGCGACGTTGGCTTGCTGTTTATCCGCCGCGCACGCTGAATTTCGATGACGCCGCTTGTGTGCGTGCGTGGGTTGCGAATGAGTTGAAGCGACCCAAGCAAGTCGCCGAGTATCGCAATCGTTTGCAGGATCTCGGTTGGTTCATGAAGGCGTTGAAAGAACCGTTGTCGCGGATGGCGAACAAAGAAGATGATTGCAAAGGTGCCTTCTGGGAAGGGCGATTCAAG
>JBGSHH010000039.1:0-15581 GCA_041752355.1 Pirellulaceae bacterium
TTTCTCTTTGCCATCAACGCCGCGAACGGGAACTTCAATCACCACCGGACGGCCATCGACTTCTTGCGGCGATACTTCGTAGGCATTCAAGAAGGCTTCCAAACGCAAGCGATCGACGCTGACCAGTTCCACAACGGGCTGGCCTGGCTGCACCCACTCCGATTCCTTCACCAACACGCGATCAACAATGCAGTCGGACGGAGCAATCACTTTGCGGCGCATGATCTCGTGATCGGCGGCATCCACGGCGACTTGCTTGGCTTTGGCCGCCAAAGAAGCCATGCTCATTTCAAGCTTGGCCGCTTCGATCTTCAGCACGGCATTCTCCCAAGTGAGTTTGAGACGCCGAACTTCCGTTTCACTCACGACACCAGGATTGCGGCGATTGATCTCGACCGCCTGGTCGTACTCCGCTTTGGCGACGTCGGACATTTTCTCAGCCGCGCGAACGCTCACATCGCTGCTGGCTTGCTCGGCGGCCACATCGGCCTCGGCTTGTGCGGCGCGCTTTTTGATTTGCGAATCGCTGTCGTCCAGTTGGGCGATAACGTCACCCTGCTTTAAGACCGCCCCTTCCTTGATGTCCAATGCTAAGATCGGACCTGCTTCCCGAGCCGACAAGCGTACATTGTCGATCATCGTGAGCAGGCAGTGCTTAACCTGGACCGCGCCCTGGGTGCGATTCGCATCGGTATTCGCAGGCGGGGCGGCAAGCGCAAGTGCCGAAACAATCAAAGCAGTTGTGAACGACATGCAACGACTCTCCTAGAATTCGACTAAATATTTCGCAGTTTGTTCGCAGGCTAAATCGACTAGAACCACCACGCTTGGACCCATTCCACGGCTTCGTGGAACCAGCACCAGCCAATCGGACGGACGCCGCAGTACACCTTGGCGGTGACGGTGGCACCCGGGCGTGGTTCAGGAACGTCGGCCTTGTCAATCTTGACGCGCACTCGCATCACGTGCCCTTCTTCAGGGTGCATGATGAGGGTCTCATCGATGGCCTTCACCGTGCCTGAGAGCGAACGATCTGGCTCCGTAGCCAAAATGTAAGACACAGGCAGGTCCGCCTGCATATCCTTTTGCGCCGTGTCAACTTTGCCAGCGCGACGCTCCGGCATGAACAATTCCAACTCCCACTCGCTCGACGGATCGGCCACGGTCATAAGTACCTGTCCCGTACTGACAGGGCGCTGGGCTAGCATTTTCTTCACGTCCCAGGTAATTACCTGGCCATCGATCGGCGAACGAACAGACAGCTGCGCACGTTTAGCGACGATGATCTTTTCTTGCTCTTCCAAACTTTGCAAACGCTGGCGGAGTTGCGCCCGTTGGCCGAATAGCTTGGCACGCTCAGCAGCATCAAGCGACCGCTCTTGGGCGATCGAGCGTTCCACCGAGATGAGTTGCTCTTGGGACGTGGCCTGCTGGCCGATGACGTCGGAGTACTGCAACTCCAAATCGGGATTTTGCAATTCGACCAGCACCTGGCCTTTGGTGACCATTTCGCCATCATTGACCAAAACTTTCTTTACCACGCCGTCAACCGTGGTAAAGACGTCCGTCTTCACCGTCGGCTGAAGTAGTCCCTTGGCCTTCATGTTGTACGACCAGGGAACCACCGCCATCGCTAACAGAATCGCCAAAACGATACCCGTGATGGTCAGTGTTTTGGGCAACGTCCTAGCGCGCACAATCCACGCCGCCTGGCCGATTGCTCGCCAGAGGGGCATTAAAAACAGGTTGCTGTGTTCGAGCGCATTGGAAAGCGCGCGAGCAGAATGCTCGTACACCAAGTCCACGCGGGGCGCGATCACTTCGCGGGGGAGATCGCTTTCGATTTGCTCGACGATGATTGCGCCGATCACTTCCAGGGGATCGGTGTTTTCGATCTCCGCATTCGCGGCAGCGATGGAGCTTGATTCCGCATCGCTGGGCCGTGGCCTTCGCAAAGGCAGAACGGTCACGCTCTTGGCATATGACTCTTCCACGTAGCGCTCAATGGCCTCTTCCACTTGCGGTGGCAGGTCGTCGTTGATGCCTTCGTACCAGAGCGGTTCGCCGGTGGCGACGACGCGGGTGGCGAGCAGATTGAGCGCCGCGACAATGTTGGACCGATTGTCGAGGGTATCCTGGCCGCTAATCGCTTCCACGACACACTTCGAGCCTTTCTTGAAGGCGACCGCCACGCGATCGCAACCAATCAAGCGGCGACCTTCATTAGCGATGGTATAAGCCGTTTCGCGAGCGTTCAGCCCTTCGTGGACCAATCGCGAAAAATGATCGGCTTGCGCCCATAGCGAATGGCGATCGCTGAATTGCTTGAGCTTGCGCGACTTCAGCCACTCGCTCGCCAACTCGCACATCTGCACCAGGAAGCGCAAATAGCCGCGTTGCGTCACTGGCTGCGAATCGGGACGTTGAAAGATTTCCACGACCCCTTCGATGTTACCATCGGACTTCAGCGGAGCGACCACGAGCAGATTGCGCGTCGGATTGGCACCCGCCTCGGGATCGTTAGCGCTCGCCAACGGGGGAATCAATTGCGGTTCACCGCGAGCTACGACGGCCTGCAGCATTTTTAAATGCCGCGCCGTGTCGTCCGACTGTGGATCGAGCAGCGTTTCGCTGAGACTGATTTGGTATTCGAGCCGTGGACGTCCACCTTCGGAAATGGTCCACACAGCCGCGCCAACGGCGGCGAGTGCGTCCTTCACCCGCGTTAAGAACGCTGGGTAGAATTCCTCGGGAGACAGATCACTCTTCGCCAGTTGGGCAATTTCGCCCACCAGGCCGCGGATCTGCTGTTTAGTCTGCTCGATGGTTTCTTGGCTGGGACGAGTCATAGCCTGCGAGCCGTTTGAAAAGTTCTGAAACTGGATAGAACCAACAGGGGGCTATCGGCAGCGGTAAGTCCAATCTATCTAGGGGTTGCATTTCTGACAACGCATTGGTTCGTCCATTGGACGAAAAACCCTGGCGGCGATTGAATTTGCAGCGACTATGCCGATTCTACGAGGTGTTCCCGATGGTGGTTCTGAAAAGGTTACAAGGCCACGACGAGGCTCTTCCAAGCATCGCCCGTGGAAGGTCGCGAACGATCAATCCGGAGTATCCAGATAGGGATCTTGCCCCATCTCACGTTGCATCTTCTTGCGTTCTTTTTCATGGTAAAGCAGGGCTTTGCGATCGCGAAAGTGCTTCGCTTCCACCTTACGTTGCGACTTGCGAAACAAACTTGAGTAAGTGGGGAGTGCATTGGCCGTGGTCTTGCCGTGATCTTCGAGTCGCTCAGCCTTCTTAGGGCCCAGACCGTTGCCCAGGATCTCATCATCGAGTGATAAAAACTGGCGAAAGCTGCCAGGATCACCTTGGCGACCACAACGACCAGCCAACTGCCGATCGATACGCGCCGAATCGTGCATTTCCGTGCAAATCACGTGCAATCCGCCGAGTTCCATCACGCCTTCGCCTAGTTTAATATCCGTACCGCGACCAGCCATATTCGTGGCCACCGTCACTTTGCCAACTTGCCCCGCTCGTTCGACGATCAAGGCTTCCGCCGCGATTTCATTCGCATTGAGCACTTGGTGCTCGATGCCAACGGCCGCAAGTTTTGTGGCCACAATTTTCGATTTGTCGATCGATCGCGTGCCGATCAAAACAGGACGACCGGTGGCGTGAACTTCTACGATCTCGCGCACGATCGCGTCCCATTTTTGTTCGCTTGTGCCATAGATCGCGTCGGGCCAACGCACACGAATGGCGGGACGGTTCGTGGGGACTTGGACCACGCCGATGCGGTAAATCTTGCGGATCTCCGAGGCGGAGGTGATGATTGTACCGGTCATGCCTGCCAGATGATGGTAGCGCAAGAACAAGTCTTGCACCGTGATCCGCGCGGCCTGTCCCGTCGGAACGGTGACTTCTATGCCTTCCTTCGCTTCAATGGCCTGGTGAATGCCATCTCGCCATTTACGTCCTTCCGCCAAGCGACCGGTGAATTCATCGACGATGACAATCTCGTCGTCTTGGACGATATACTGCCGATGCAAGTGAAAATCGCGATCGACCTTGATCGCCCGTTCAATGTATTGATAAAGGTCGATCAACCCCATCGTGCGAATCACTTCCGGGCGCGGCACAGTGCGCAGCAACTGGCGACCTTCCGACGTCAATTCCACACGGCGTTCGTCGTGATGGTATTCGTAGTGGGTTTCTTCCTCGAACTTCTGGCAGTGTTCTGCTGCCCATCGATAGGTGCCGACGATTTCCTCGCGGGCCTTCTCGCCCAAAGAGCCAATGATGAGCGGAGTGCGGGCCTCATCAATGAGGATGCTGTCCGCTTCGTCCACCAGACAAAAATGCGCGCCGCGTTGCACAGGCTGCTCGTGACCCTGCTCCCATCGATGACTACTTCCTTCGCCGAGGAAGTCATCTCGTTCGATACCCAATCGACGGAGCAACAGGCGATCGCGGAGGAAGTCGAAGCCAAACTCCTTGGCGGTGCCGTAAGTCACATCGCAGGCGTAGGATTGACGCCGCTGCGCCGACGAGTCCTTGGTTTGAATCACTCCGATGCTAAGGCCCAGCGCTTTGTACACCGGCCCCATGGTGTCGGCGTCGCGTTTCGCCAGGTAGTCGTTGACCGTCGCCAGATGCGCTCCTTTGCCGACGAGCGCGTGCAAGTACATGGGCAGAGTGGCGGTAAGTGTTTTGCCTTCACCTGTTTGCATTTCGGCGATAGCGCCATGAAAGAGCGCGATGCCGCCCAACATCTGCACATCGAAATGACGTAAACCAATCGTGCGGCGACCCGCTTCGCGGACCAGCGCGTAAGCTTCCGGCATGATCTTCGCGAGAGGCTCCCCGCTCTTGGCGCGAAACCGCAGCGACAGGCTACGTTTGCGGAGGTCGCGATCGGAAATCTGCTCTAGTTCAGGCGCAAAGGCAGCTATCTCCGGCAATTGCTGCTGCCAACGATGCAGTTGCCATTGCCTGGGATTGCGCAACAACCCGACGAGGTTTACACCCATACGCTCCGACCCCCAAATCCACCGACCGAACATGGCGTAAGACGACTGTATTGTACGCCTTAGGTCGCCCTGAGAAGGGCGGAAAAGTTATCCTGGATGACGCTATTTCCAGGCTGAAACCACCCGCTAGCGTCATTTCGCCTTCCCTTAATCTACCAGCCACCGGAAAAAATGCGATGAATTTGCCACTCGTTCGGAGTTAGGTTTGCCAGAAGAAAAGGCCATCCCACGACAGGATTCGTTCAATCACTACCTTCGATGCTGCCGAAGTAGAGAGAAGAATCGACATATTCGGCTTGGGGAGAGACTTCGTCACAACCGCAATCTCGCAAACTGGCGATCCTGTGAAAATGGGTAGTTTGCGACAAATAATTCCGTCAAGCGAAGATTGACGGCTTTAGCGAACATACTGCAA
The DNA here is from genome assembly GCA_041752355.1 of Pirellulaceae bacterium. GTDB lineage: Bacteria > Planctomycetota > Planctomycetia > Pirellulales > Pirellulaceae > JAEZGD01. The sequence continues at coordinate 5,455 of JBGSHH010000039.1, forward strand.
ACACCGGTTGTAGCAGTCGATGAATAGTGGCGAGTTACTTTCTCCAGCTCCACCTAGGTAGGCGGCGCCATGCGACTACGATTTACACTGTTTGCTTCGCTCCTGTCCCTGATGGCATGGGCGTCGCCTGCATTCGCTCAACAGCACGTGGGCTATCGACCTTGGTATGGCCCGACCTACCCGGCCGCGTATGCGCAGCCTGCAGAAGCGCCGGTACCCACCGAAGATGCTTCCTTGGACGAGCCGGTGGCGACCGACCAAGCCAGTGCTTGCACGGCAGGCGAAGCATCCGCATGCGAATCTTGCGGCTGCGATGACTGCCGTCGCTTTCAACTTTGGACGCCTTCGCCGGGATGGTTTGGCAACGTTGAATACAACATGTGGTGGACCAAGACCCGCACCGTGCCGCCGCTGGTTACGACCAGTCCCGCGGGCACACCGCTCTTGCAGACAGGCGTCTTGCCTGGCGCGCAAGTCCTCTTTGGTGCGGACCAGGTGGGCGACGGACTGGGAAGCGGTGGTCGACTGACCATCGGCAAGTGGTTGGATGGCTATGAGACCATCGCGCTCGCTGGCAAGTTCTACGCCTTCCGTGGCAAGGATGGCGAGTTTTCGCAAACATCCAACGGCACCACCAATCTGGCGATTCCGTTCTTTGACGCCCAAATCGGACAGGAAGCCGCCTATCAAGTCGCCTTTAGCCCCGATGGCATCACACCGTTTGCCGAAGGCACCATCAACGTTCAAGATCGCATCGATCTGGTCGGCGGCGAGGTCTATTTTCAATCGCTAGTTTATGATGAGCCGGGCATTCGAGTCGATTTGCTGGGAGGTTACCAGTATTTGCGCCTCGACAACTCCTTCCACATGGATTCCACGCTCATTTCCCGCAACGCAGCCATCGTCTCGCCGGTCGGGACATCCGTGTTCATCGAAGACAACTTCGATGGCCGCAATGAATTCAATGGCGGTACGCTGGGCCTCAACCTCACAGCGATTCATGATCGCTGGACGTTCAATGTGCTTGGCAAGATGAGCATCGGCAACATGAATCAGACCATCGTCATCGATGGCAACACAGTCATCACCGCACCCAATGGCGCATTAGACATCCGCGACGAAGGCTTGTTCGCCCTGGGGACGAATCAAGGCAGCTATTCTCGCGACAAGATCGCCTACATTCCCGAGGCCGGCCTCAAAGTTGGTTACTGGGTACACCCCAACGTCAATGTTTCGCTCGGCTACACGTTTATGTACGTGAGCAGCGTCGTGATGGGTGGCGATCAGATCAATCGCAACCTCAACCTATCGCAAACCAATGGCGGACCCGCGGTTGGTCCCAACACCAATCAGCCAGCATTCCTCGGCTTCCGCGATACCGATTTTTGGGCCCAAGGCTTGAACTTCGGCCTGGAATGCAAGTTCTAAGTGCGGGCCGTTTGAAACGCAGATACAAAATCAGCCGCTGAAGTATAAAACTTCAGCGGCTGTTTTTTGTTGCTTTCAAGATTCGCGGGGCTTATGCCATGGCGAATTCGCCGAACACTTCATCGGCGGCGGCAGCGTATTCATCGCCTTCGCCTTGCGGCTGAGCCATCGACAGGCTGGCATCTTGCTCAGCCTGCGTCACCCAACCGGCACCGAAGATCTCCTCGGCCGTACCAACCAGTCGCACAACGATGTTGTTGCCATCGCGTCCCATGACACGAATCTTGGTGTAATCGTTGGTGAAGCTGAGCGTCACCGAACGCATCACACCGCTGGCATCCCTGGCGTCGATGACGGCAGACGACAAGTCGGTCTGAATCTTAATCTTGACGTCCGAAGCACCCGTCCAGCCGTCGTACAGCGAGAACCAGAACTGCTGATCGGCTTGGGCGGCTGCGCCCAAATTCGATCCAAACACGATGCCATTGCTGGTGGCGGATGAAACGTGGTCGCGAATATTCACGAACTTCGGCATGAGGCCTAAAAGCGCGAAGTTGAGATTCTGGATATCGGTACCGTTCTCATCGAATACCAATTGGAACTTGTTATTCGAGGGATTGGTCACCGTACCAAAGCCATTGGTGGTGCCACTGATGTCCCGACCGTCGATCAACAACTCGGCATTTTCGACGATGTTCGCCGTGGCGGGGTTATCGAGCGATATCGTGTAGGTACCTGGCTCCAAGCCTTCCACGATGTATCGTCCCGTGCCGTCCGTCCTGACCATTGTCGTGAACGAACCGCCAAATTGCGAAGTCCCCGTGATGTAGACCTCAATACCACCCAGGCGGCGTTCTGGCCCCATTACACCTTGGGCGAGATCCATGATCCCGTCGTCATCAACATCCGCGAAGATGTAACCAGAGACGGTGCCCGGGACAAAGTTCACGACGTTGAATGTCGCGGTTGCTGTGGCCGTTAAACCGCTGGTGTCCGCCCGATCGGTCAGCGTATAGGTGACCACCACCTGGCCAAAGAAGCCGTTGGGATTATTCAGAATCACCGACTGTCCATTGGCGGTAACGGATACCGTCAGTGCGGTATCCGCACCCACTGGCGAACCCGTATCGCCCGTTGCGGTCGTGATCGTTGCTGCCGAGATCCGCAAGATTTCGCCAGGCACGCCCGCATCGACCCCACTGGAATCGTTGGCGGTCAGTGCCGGAGTAGCTTCGTACGAAGTCGTCTGCTTGAAGACGCGATAAGGCCCATCGGAATTGGCGATCGGCGCGTCGTTTACTTCCGTAATGGTGATCGTGAACTGCACTGGAGCGCTGGCGGCGCCGCCATTGTCAGTGCCAACCACACTAAACGTTGCCTGGCCATACGCATTGTCCGCCGCGCGGAAAGTGAGTTGACCGTTGGAATCGATCGTGGGAGCGGTCGTAAAGGTTAACGTTGGCGACGAGCTGACAGGCGTGACGGCGAAGGTCACGGTGCCGGTTTCCTGCGGATTGGCATTCACCGGACCTGGGTTGATGCTGCCAATGAAGCCTGGTTCCGTGACGAGTCCGGCGTCTTCGTTGCGAGTGATATTGCCCACGACGAATGTCGGCGGATCGTTGACTTCGGTGATCGTAATGTTGACCGTCGCCGTCGTTGTGCCACCGCGACCATCGGAGAGCGTATAGCTAAAGGAGTCCGCTCCGCTGGCGTTGCTATTGGGCGTGTAAGTGACCACACCATTGGCGTCCACACTGACCGAGCCCTTGCTCGTCGCTGCGACGCCACCATTGACCTGTGTGATCTTCAGCACATCGAAGGTCGATACCCCCGGACCTGCTGCCGTTGGGTCCACGCCTGCGTTGTCATTGCTGAGCATCTGCGCGGTGATGTTCGCGGCAGCTGCATCTTCCGTGATGGTGATCGAGTCATTTCCAGCAACTGGGTTATCATTCGCTTCATTGACCGTAATCGTGAACGTCACCGGAGCGCTGGGAGCGCCACCGTTGTCGGTACCGACCACGCTAAACGTCGCTACGCCGTAAGCATTGTCTGCGGCGCGATAGGTGAGTTGACCGTTGGAATCGATCGCCGGAGGCGTGGCAAATGTCAGCGTTGGCGACGAACTGACAGGCGTGAGCGCGAAGGACACGGTGCCCGTTTCCTGCGGATCGGCATTGGCTGGACCTGGGTTGATGCTGCTAATGAGCGATTGCGACACATCGCCTGCATCTTCCGCACTTGTGCTATTGCCAACCACGAACGATGGAGGATCGTTGACTTCCGTCAACGTGATGTTGACCGTCGCCACGGCGGTGCCGCCGCGACCATCCGACAGCGTGTAGGTAAAGGTATCGGATCCGCTGGCGTTTGCATTGGGTGTGTAGGTGACAACACCACTGGCGTCAACGCTCACGGTTCCCTTGGAAGTGGCTGCGTTGCCACCATTAACCTGCGTGATCTTCAATACGTCGAAGGTGGTCACGCCAGGTCCCGCGGCAGTCGGGTCCGTGCCAGCATTGTCGTTGCTGAGCATCTGGGTTGTGAGGTTCGTCGCTCCCGCGTCTTCCAGGAGCGTAATCGCGTCGTCGCCCGCGATCGGATCGTCGTTGACTTCAGTCACAACGACCGTGGCGGTGCCGATGCTCGGACCATCACCGACATTGGGGCTTTCCTCGACACGATATTCAACGCTGACCGAGCCGAATACATCAGCACCTGGCTGGAACAGCAAACTTAAGCCATCGGCAGCGATCCTGAACTTGTTGCCGTCGGCGTCGGTGATATCCGTACCGACCACGGTTTCGAAGGTGGTTTGACCAGGGAAGCGGATGCCTGTAATGGCAAGTGTATCGCCTGGGACCGAGACGCGATCGTTAGCCAAGACATTGATCGGGCTAAAGGCAGCCGCGTCTTCGCTAATGGGTGTCGGCGATGCGGCATTGGGGAACGTATCGGGGACAGCGCGAGGGAGCGCGGCCGAGACAAAATTAATCGTGGCCGTCGCGGTGTCTGAAAGCGAACCACCGGCACCAATTGCACGGTCGCGGATCGTGTACTGGACTCGCAGCGAACCCGCGAACAAGCTAAATGGCGAGGTGACTTCCAGACCCGAACCGTCCGGCAGAATCGTGACCGACACGCCATTAGGAATCGGATCGAGGAACACCAGCGGCACAGCGGGATCGACCAACAAGACTTCGCCTGGCGCGCCGACATCGGGAGCGCTGCTGTCATTGGCCAGCACATCCAGGAAGGTCGTTTCGCCGTCGGGGGCTTCCAAGTTTGGATCATCGACGGCGTTCGGCGCGTCATTGAGATTGTTGACCGTCAACGTAAACGTCTTGGTCGTCGTCATGTCCGGCGTGCCATTGTCATGCGCGACAACTTCGATGGTCGCCGTGCCGAACGCGTTAGCGGCCGGCGTGTAGGTCAGTCGACCGGTCGCATCGATCGACGGCGCGACGAGGAATGACAGCGTGCTGCTGGGATTCTGGACATTGACGACAAAGGTTACGCCGGCCGTTCCTTCGTTGGGACCAGCCGAAATGCCCGTGATGAAATTCGCTTGATCCACCGCGACTTCTTCATTGCTGCTGACGTTGGCATTGCTGATGACGAAGTCGGGAGCATCATTGACAGGCGTCACGTCAATGGTGATGAGGACGGGAGCGCTCGACGCACTGCCATCGCTCGCGACCACATTGAAGGTGGCGGTGCCATAAGCATTTGCGGCGGCCTTGTAGGTCAACTCACCATTGGTGCCGTTGACGGTGATCGTCGGCGGCGTGGAAAAGGTGAGCGTTGAGGGAACATTGACTGCCGTTACCGTAAACGTCACGGTGCCGGTTTCTTGGGGAACAGCGTTCACCGGACCGGCGTTGACGTTCGTCACGAACGCGGCAACCGTTTGCGTGCCGGGGGCATCTTCCGCGCTGGTATGCGTGGTGTTGCCAATGGCGAACGTGGGCGGATCGTTTACAGCCGTGACATTGACGGAAACGACCGCTGTCGAAGTGCCGCCACGACCGTCGGTCAGGACATAGGTGAAGGAGTCCGGACCATTGAAATTCTGATTGGGTGTGTAGGTCGCCGAAAGTCCATCCGCCGCCACGGTCACCACGCCATTGGCAGGTTGTACCCAACCGGTGGTGTTGGTCGTGGCGATCTTGAGCACATCGAACGTCGTGGCACCAGGTCCGGCAACGATTGGATCAGGACCGGCGTTGTCGTTGTTGAGCAGCGTGGTGATTACCAGCGCGGTATCTTCCGGAGTGGTCAGGCCGCTATCCGCGGTGGCGACTGGCGCATCGTTGACTTCCGAGATCGTAATCGTGACCAGTCCGGTATCCTTCACCGCTCCGCCGTTGGTATCCGACAGGCCATAAGTGAAAGTGTCCGTGCCATAGGCGTTGAGATTGGGTGTGTATTTGACCTGGCCATTGTCCAAAGTCACCACGCCTTTGGCGGTATTCAAAGTTGTATCGGTTCCCAACACACCAAATCCCGTCACAAACATGCCACCTGGCGGCGTTTGATTGTTGGTGTCGTTGGCGGTTACATTGATCGTGATCTGTCCACCGTCTTCCACGGCGACCACATTCGGATCGTCATTGGCCGAGACATCGGAAACGATGCGCACGATAATGTTGTTGGGATAAGCAATCGATTCCCGCAACACGACCGGGTTCTGGCCCTGCGTATTGCCGATAAACAAAGTCTTGGAGAAGCTATCTTCCGTGCCACCTTCCACATCATCCGTCGGAAAACCTGGTGCATTGACGGAGAAGGACGCATCGCCCGCTTCCGTCGCGACGAAGGTCGGGGAAACGATGCGGACATAGCCTTGGTTGCCCGAGTTCTGCGAATTGGTGGGTGTGTAATCGGTACGATTGTCAGGACCGGTGGCTGGCTTCAACAAGCCGCCTGTGCTAGTGTCACCCGTCGCAATGGCACCGATGCGTTCGATAACGCCGACCGTCGGTGAGAGTTCCTTATAGACCTCAAACTTCACTTCATTTCGGCTCGGCAGCGGTGCATACAACCGGAAGTAGTTCAAGGCGTAGTCGATGTTGTCCTGCAAGGTCAGATCGACGCCCGTCGGATTGAAGCCTTGCGAGACCGTCGCCGAACCCTGCGTGATATTCGTCGTCATCAGTCCACTGATATCGACATCCGTCATGCGGCCCGTGAACTTGATGAGGTAGTCGTCGCCATTGTTGGTGACAGTCGTCGCACCCAGTCCACCGAGAATCGTATTCAGGCCCGTGCGGATATTTGACAGGTTCACCGCGCGTTGGTCAGCTTGACCAAAGATATTGATACTCGGCGTCGTGCCAAAGCCGGGAACGGTGATCGTCAAGGTAGCACCTGGCAACGGCGCGCCTGAATTGAGGTCGAATTCTTCCGGCACGTTTGCCAAGGACAACGTTTGCGATTCCGAGAAACCAAGCTTCACGAGACTGGGATCAAACACCAAGTCCGTAGAAGCGAAGAACACGCCCAACGCGTCATTGTTGAAAGTATCCGAACCGACGCCGCTGGTAATGGGACGTCGATCGAGGACTTCCGTTTGCACGCTGAAGCGATCGTTGAGTTTTACTTCATAGACGAATGGATTCGCCAACGAGCCATCGCCGGATACTGGTGTCAGTGCTTGCCCGGTGGGACCGAGCACTTTGCTACGGTACTGCACCGCAGGTCCGGTTTCGCCACCCGCATTCAAAAAGTTGATGATGTCCAACGCATCGAGCGGCGTGAGAAAGCCGTCGCCGTTCACATCCATGAAAACGCCGCCACCTTCTTCGCCTTGCGCACCTTGCGATTGACCATTCACCAACTGGCGCGAACCACTCGAGTTGAGCTCGTTGATAACCAACAACGCGTCGAGGGGCGTGACGGTGTAGTCGTTATTGACGTCTTGCGAGTAGTAGAAGTTGTGAAACGGATTCACAACATCACCTGCCATAAGCGTACGAAGTTCCAATCGTTCGGCGGCATGCAAACGGCGGCTTCTACGCGCCAATTCGCTACCACGACGAGAGGAAAACTTAGTGTTACGACGAGATGGAGCGCGACGAGCGTAACTCATGTTGGGTTCCCTGATTCGCGTGGTGCCCGACGCGAACGAAGTATGAAATGCCTATTCTCAACCTGTTCCAATGGCCCTTGCATGCATTGACGCTCGGCGTAACTACGATTGCCGCGGGGGCAGTGCACGAGTTTCACAGCGAAGTGAACCCGGCGAAGTTACCAAGCGCCAGGCCGCTCAAACGCGAGCAGGCAAGGGCTAACAGTTTTCCAGGTTAGTCAGCGCAGGAAAAGTTTGCAAATAAAATGCGAGTTTGAGGCGAAAAACCTGTCGCCAGCAAGGGTTAGAGCTTGTACAGGAATCGCGATCGTTAGTATCGCGCAAGCCGGCCGAGCCAGCAAGGGTGGGGCAAAGCGCGCAATCGGCATAACTGCTCCCACAGCGCGGCCTAATCGGCGGCTAGTTGAGGTCCACGATGCGCTCGTGCTCGGGAGACGCGTTAGGGTCGTCCAAGGCTGCGTCGGACGTGTCGCTCGTCTCCTGCGCTAGGGCGCGAGCGGCGGCCACATCCGCGGACAGAATCGCCCAGAGGCGCTCGTCAACGAGTTCAGAAGCCTGGAAGTAACTGCGGGCGGGCGGCGTCAGCGCGGATTCACCAATCGTCGGAACCGACGCCCAGAGTTTTTCGCTGGATGGCTCGCGATCGTCAATATTCAGCGTACCAAGTCGCGCGCGACGACGGCCAGAGTAGGTCGCCCCAAAATCCACTTTCGCGGACTCAATCGCCTGATTGAATTGCAGACTCGGCGAATTTGTCGGTGCCGTCGCGGACGAAAACAGGGTATCGGTCGCGGACTTGTCCTCCGCGGATGGCACTGTGGAAAATGAGCTTGCTGGGCCGAAATCAAAAGTGCCCTCGCCGAAATAGCCGGCCGCGGATGTCGTCTCGTCCACGAACAACATAGCCAGGCGCGCTTCGCCTTGGGGAGGCGTTCCACTACCGCCGCCGATTGAACCACCACCGCTGGAACTTCCGCCAGCGATTGCCGGCGGTTCCCCGCCGCCGCCAGCATTTAGATAGATGATGACTTCCAAAGCATCCAAGGGGGACAAGATGCCGTCGCCATTGACATCAATCAAGTTCGGTGGATTCTCACCAGAAGGCGGTGGCTCATCCAGTGCGCGAGGCCCCGTGGAGTTCAAATCGATAATGACGAGCAATGCATCCAGTGGGGTAACGGCGCCATCGCTATCGACGTCGAAGGGAAACTGCGAGTTATGCCACGGATTGGCAGCTGAATACTGCCCAAACGACACCCCCGCGAGTGCCTGCCCCGCAGCTAACAAAACTTGCTGCGTGCTGCTGGTTGGATTGGAGGCAGTCCAATCCCCTGGCACGTCAACGCGCACATAGTAGGTCCCTGCCGCTAATGAGCTGAACGAGTAGGATCCATATGTGTTGGTGGTCGTCGTGACTTGCGGCCCAACCGATAGATTGTCCAGCGCAACTACGGTACCACCACTGCCAAATACCAAGGCGTACTTGATGTCCGCTTGCGGTCGAGCGATCAGCAGCTTTTGTACGGCGCCCACCGCAAGTTCCGATGAGGTGAAGCGACCGAGCAAGTTGTTGCTGGCGTCATAGACCTCAAGCCGGCCGAAAGTTCCCTCATTCACGCCGATCGCGTCGATGCTCAGCGCCGCCACAGGTGTGGTGAAGGCGATCTTGAGTTTGCGTTCGTTGTACCAAATGGTACTGGGTACGCCGCCGTTTCCATCGCGGCTATAGTTGCCGAACATCCGTGAGGACGTCCCGCCGTAGGTGCCATCCGAGGCAATCACCAGATTGTTCTCAACCGCAATTCCCTGCGCGGTGAGTTGAATATTGCTGGCGGGAAAGCCAATATAGGCTTCCGGTGCGAAATTGCTGGGATCGACGAGCGTGGGCCCGGCCAAAGGCTGCCCACTGCTGTTGACGAGTTGCACCGTGCGTCCACCAACCGCTGTCTCATCAGTATCCCACACACCATCATGATCGCGGTCATTCCAGACAAATCCGATGATGCCCTGCTTCGCGACGGACGCTGGCAACTGGGTATTTGCTGAGAAAATGGCCGACGTGACGCCGGTCAACGTGTCACGAGTGCGAATCTCCATGGCGTGTTGGCCGCTGGGGAGCGGAATGGTGAGATCCAGACTAGCGTCAAACGTATCGTAGTTAGCTGCCGTGATCCACGCTCCGCCATCGATGCGATACTCCGCCAAGCGAATGCGATTGAGCGTGATATCGCTTTGAGCGGGACTGTAATTGCTGAGATTAGGCAGCGTCTGAACTTTGGATTGACCGATGAAACGATAGTTACCTTGCGCATCCCGAAAGCCATTGCCGGACAGGGTCAGCGGCACATCCAGCACGTCGATCAGGCCGTCGCTATCGCTATCCTTCCAGCCAATCATTGCGCGAGTGGAAGCAGGCAGCGTATGGTTAAGGTACGAATTCACGAGGCGAGAATTCGAAGCCATGAGGCTGTCTTGCTGTTGAAAGCCAGAAGGTGCGCCGGCCGCTCCATTCAAATTCTGCGTGTTGTAATAGCCGCGCTTGTCATAGTAGGAATCGCCGCTGGAGTATTCGTCACTCGCCCAGAAAATGTGGCCCGTCTCGTGC
>JBGSHH010000040.1:0-7913 GCA_041752355.1 Pirellulaceae bacterium
GTTGCTACAGTCGTTGTGGTTGAATTTCGCCCGCGGCCAAGACAGCCGTTAGAATCAAGGAGCCGCAACTAGGGAGCGCGGACTAGATGTGGCTCGTGGGAGCGCTCGCGCGTTCTGCACGCGGACGAATCCGTTGGGTTAGGGCGAAGCGCACCAGATTTACCGGTCGAAGCGATTTCACCGGTTGAAACGTCCAACGAACCATCGACATCGTCGCCGCGAATTTGGCCAACGGGTCCAACAGAGATGAGCGGCCTACCCCGTCATCCTGGACGTTCAATTCACCAATAAAAATGGCGAGTTCAACCACAATTGTGGTTGAACTCGCCCTGGTGTGATCACTTGTGCATGCGGATAATGGGACTACTTCTTGGCCGCTTCCACGTCCGCCATCGCCTTTTTCACTTGTTCGGCGGAAAGCTCAGGATTGGGGGTGGCGTCACCCTCTTCTTGATTGAGGATCCACTTGATGCCGCCGAGCATCGATTCCATGTATTTCTCATTAGTCCATACGTTCTCGTTGTGGCCGAGACTCATGTGCATCACTTTGCCATCGCCGTAATCCTTCACCCACGCAATCGGCACATGGATTGGTAGCTTGAGCTTGGTCTTGGCCATGTTCAGGCTCATCAGCACGCGGACTTTCTCGGGTTGCCAATTCTTGAACTTATAGATTTCATCCTTGATCTCAAACTCGTCACCCCAGGGCTGGCTGGCGGGATGTTTCTTGTCGTGGACGGTGACAGTGACCGTTTCGCCGCTTCCCCACGGATGGCCGTCGAACGTGCCGCCCAGAGTGTCCCAGTAAGGCTTATAGTTGTGGTAGGTGTCGGCCGCCGAGTGCGCGCCGATCATGCCGTGCCCCTTTTGCTTGAGCCAATCGTTGAAGAAGTAATCGCGATCCTCCTCTTTGATCGGCAAATCGCCGGTGGTGTAGAACATAACGATATCGTAGTTCTGCAGATTCTCTTTAGTGAAGTCCTTGGCGACATTTTGCGTGCAATCGACGCGAAACAAGTTACTCGAGACGCCGAGTTCCGTGATCGCGCGCTCGGCTGGCGAGAGTTGGCCTTCTTTCCGCGAGACGCTCCCATGCTTGAAGCCAACGCTTTGCGTGACAAAGAGCACGCGCGCTGCCTTCTTGGCGGGTTGCTTCGCATCTTCGGCGCGGCTGGAAGCCGAAAGCGGCATCAGCGCGCCCGCGATCAATAACATGGAAAGGTAGAATTTCTTCATGGCAGGTTCCTGGAGGGAAAGTAAAAATAGCGGGATACAGCAATATGACGGTTAGCGAACATTGGTTTCGCGGACTTAAGGTTTCCGGACTTTCAAACGCAAAGGCAGGGATACCTGATCCCCCTCTACCTTCACCACGGCGACAAACAAGCGATCTTGTTCGGCGACCCACGGTTCGCAGGCGAGAAAAATCACGCGTTCGGTTTCTTGTTCGTTGATGAGAACGCCATTGAGGCCAATGTCGTTCACGATCACACCGTGCGGCAGGTTTTCGACCTCGACCGGAATTCTGCCGGAAAAGCCATGTCGCTCGACCTTTAAGCGACAAGTGGTTTCTTGCCCCGGAACGATGGTGACTTCTGGAATCTCGGGAAACAGTAGCGGCAGTTCCGCCACCGCATCGGTAGTCACCGACAACCGAAACCTGCCGAGGTTATGTTGCTTTACTTCGCCAGCCTGCGCCATGGTGAAGGTGAGCAAGGCACCACCTTCTAAGTCGAGTGGCTCCGCGAGTTCAAACACGGCAAAGTGATTGGGGTCGCCATCGCGCCGCTTGACGGGAAACGTGTTCTTGGGGCCAGGATCGGCCACCGCCCAACCACTCTTGGGATCGCCATCGATCATTGCCGCACCGCTCCAGCCAGGCTGCGTATAATCGACGCTGACGGATTTGATCTTCACCGGCTGGGCTTTCTCGGGCTTAGCGTGAGGAGCCGCCGTCACAGAAAATTCCGTCACCACAAAGTTGCCGTTATTTGCAGCTCGTCCCGGCGCTTTGTCCGGCAAGCTTTCGGCGCCGAGCGCTTCGAGCCGAAAGGCTATGATCTTGCGCTGATCGGTGCGCGCGACGATTGTGTAGGTATCCGCGTCGGGATTCAGTTCGCTGGCCAGGATGGAAGCGTCTCCTTGCTTGGTCAGCGTCGCGCCGCCGGCGGATTTCGCTTCGGCAGGATCGAGAACTTCAAACACGCGGTTCGCGGTCGTTATTGGGGGTGCCAATTCGGCAGCGCTCTTCTCGGTTGGCAGCAAATGCACCAGCACTTTGGGGCGATCGATGAGTTTGATTGTGCCAAGATTGTTCACCTCCTGGATCACCAACTCGCCAGCAACTTGCGCCAGAGCCGCGACTTTTGTCTGAGACCAGTTGGTTTCGTCGGTGTAAGGAGCGTGTGGTAGCGCGGCAATTACCCCTTTAGCTTCGTAGTGTCCCGCTTCAATGGTCAGAGGGGAAGTGACTGTGAAGCCAGGCGGCAAGCCTGAGATGTCGATCGTGATGGGGCCGTTGAAATTGTCGAATCGCTCGGCGCGCGCGCTGATCATCTTGCCGCTACCAGCTCCCACTTCCGGGTTCGCGCCGCTCAGCGTGACTTTGAAACTCGGCTGTGGTCTTCGCACAATCAATTGATAGTTGAATTTGTCGGCCTGGAAGCCGCGAATATCGCTCACGCGCACGAGATAGACGCCATCGGCGGGCGCGATAAAAGTCAATCGCGAATCTTTCCCAAGTTTGCGTTGCGCATCGTCATCGTTCTCGTAGTTCAGCGTAAAGACCGGCAAACCATTGTTGGGAAGCTCCGTGCCGATCGGATAGGGGACGACAACGTAGGCCGGTTCACCCAACGCATGCGCGCGGGGCGTGGTGTCGAAATAGTTGATGCGCGAGCCTCCTTCTGGATAGAACTGCGAATCGGCATCGGGACCGCGGCGTTGTTGGAATTGCTTGCCAACTTCGCCACTAAGATAGATATACTGACGCAGCGAAATCTCGTCCCAGAATTTGAGTCGCACACCGCGCTGATCGGAATTCATGCCGCGAAACTCGATCTCCGAATCCCGCACGGCACGCAACAACACGCGTCCCACTGGACGCCCGTCGGCGTGCAACACTTCGATCTTGCTATCGAGCATCGACGCACTGCGCGCTGCGTTTGTTTCGATGATCCATTGATCATTGGCTTTCGCTTCGATGCGATACAGGTCGACGTCGGCAGTTCGCATTGGCTCGCCGACGACATGGATCGTGCCGGTCGCGACGCCGGGAATCGCCAATGTTGTGGCTTGTGCTGGTTGATCGTTGGGTTCCACTTCCGCGACCTTGGTCAATTGATCCACCGGAAGCTGGCGTCCGTAATCGACTTCGGGTGGGTTTTCAGCGGCGACTTGCCACTGCTGCTTTTCACCTTGCGCTTGCTTAGATAGATCGTAACGTTGCGCCGTGCCATTAAGGCGTGTGACGAGTGCTGACTTGCCATCATTCACGACGGCGAGGCCAGTTAGCCAATCGGGCTGTGTCTCGAGTGTTTCGCGAATGGTGAGGTTTGCGGCATTCCAGATTTTGACAAGACGATCTTCGCCCGAGGAGAGCAGCGTCTTGCCATCGGGACTGAAGGCGATCTTGAGTACCGCCGCATCGTGCGCAAAATGCGAGAAGACGAGCGGGTTGGTTCCTTCTTGCGCCGTCTTGCTGATGCCCCACACACGAATGCGATTATCCACACCGGCCGCCGCCAAACGCTCGCCATCGGGCGAGAACGCCAGGGTATAAAGTTCCTTGGTCGATTGACTGAGCGTGTCCAGTCGCGTGCCGTCGGCCACGTTCCAAAGTTTCACGGTGCGATCCTCGCTCGCACTCGCCAAGACTTGGCCATCTTTGCGAAAAGCGAGTCCAAAGATTGCGCCATTGTGGCCTTCGATCGTATGCAATGGCTCGTCATTGGCAATGTTCCAGAGTTTGATCGATTGATCGTAGCCAGCGGAAGCGATGGTCTTGCTGTCGGGACTGAAAGCGACTGCGTAGACGCTATCGCGATGACCGCGCCAGGTCTTCAAGCATTCGCCGGTCGAGACGTTCCAGAGTTTGAGTTCCCCCAACAGCGCCGGCTCGCCAGCGCCGGAGAGCAACAACGAGCCATCCGGCGAGAACGCGACCGCGCTGACCTTGCCGCGATGGCCGGTGAGCTTGTGAATCGGACTGCCGTCTTTAACGTGAAGCAGTTCCAACTCACCAAATCGCGCATAAGCCGCCACATCCTGTTGAGGAGACACCGCCATCGCGTTGATGGCGGACACCACCTTGATCGTCGGTTTAATCTTGGGCGTGGCGACATCGGCTGGATCCGGCAATTTGCCAGTTGGGCCTTTTGCGCCGGCGTCGATCCAAGCTTTCAATATGGCAATTTCGGCGGCGGAAGGAGCGTCACTATCTTTTGGTGGCATCGCTGGCTTGGCTTCGCCTGTGAGGACGCGAATGAGGCGGCTCTGGGCGCCGCTCCCGGGGGTGATCACCGCCCCTTTCTCGCCACCCTTTATGACGGCGTTGAATGTATCGAGCGCTAGTTTCCCTTCGAGGTCGTCGGCATTATGGCATGCGGCGCAGTACTTGTTTAAGAGGGGCGAGATATCCTTGCCATAGTCTGGCGCAGCCGCACAGACCTCGCTACCGGCGGCGAGTAAACAATACGCGATGAGTAAAAAACGCTTCATGATCTCTAGTGATTGAAGAGGAATTCGCGACTGCTCAGCACGCCCCAACATAAATCCTCGAGCGCTAAGCGTTGCTCCGCTTCCGGCGTGGCTTTGAGGATGGCGACCAGTTGTTTGCGTTCGTTTTCGCTGGGAGGGCGTGACAACGCGGCGAGGTAAATCGCATCGACGATTTGTTCTGGCGGCGCCTTCACGACGAGCAACTTCTCGATCACATTGCCTGGCGCAGCCAGTTTGCTGTTGAGCGTATCCCCGTTATATAGATGCAGCACTTGCGTCATGCTCGGCTCATCGCTCCGCTCGCAATCGCAAGTAATGAGCCGATCAGGGCGGCCGAAAGCTTCCAGAAAGTACGAGTCAACGAAAGTGTCGGGCAATTGCAATGCGCGGGTGCCAGCGGGGTAATCTTTGAACGTTGTCGGGGCGCCGCTGGCTTGTGAAACGGCGTCGAGCATCACTTCCGCTTTAAGCCGTTTGGGATAGTAGTGGGAGTAGAACCGTTCGTCGCCAGCGTTCTCCGGCAGCGGTTGGCTCGAACGCTGATAGGTCGCCGAGCTAAGTATTTCGCGCATCAAATGCTTGAGATCAAACTTATGCTCGACGAGGAACGCCGCGGTGGCGGTCAGCAGCTCGTCGTTGCTGGCCGGGTTGGTGACGCGCAGATCATCAACTCGTTCGACTAGGCCGACACCGAAATAGTTCGCCCAAATACGATTGGCGATCGCCCTGGCGAAGTAGGGATTCTCGGGCGAAGTCAGCCATTGTGCCACCGCTATGCGGCGATCTTCGGTCGCATCGAAGGCCAATGCTTCGCCATCGAGCGGTTGCGGCGGCTGTGGCTTCCCTTTGTTGGGCTGAATCAATTCCCCTTGCGTGTCGCTATAAACGACGCGCAGCCCATCCCCATTGCGGAAATCACCACCCCAACCCTTGGCCCTGACGCGCGAGAACATGTTGGCGAAACCGTAGTACTGATCGTTGGTCCATTTTTCCAAAGGATGATTGTGGCACTTGGCACAATTGATCGACAGGCCAAGAAACGCCTGAGCCACCGTCTCGGCGGTATTTTCGGGGTCTTGGTGTAAGGCGTAGAAGTTGGCGGCGCCATTCTCATGCGTGCTGCCGCTGGCGGTCACAATTTGCCGCGCGAATTCATCCCAAGGGGTGTTCTTGGCGACACTGTCGCGGATAAAGCCGTAATAGGCTTTGAGCGCGGGTGGACGCAAACGTTGACCACTAACGAGCAGCACATCCGACCATTTGTAAGCCCAGTAGTCAACAAACTCGGGGCGCGCTAGGAGTTCGTCAATTAGGCGATCGCGCTTGTCCGCTCGTGTGTCAGCGAGAAAGGCGGTGGCATCCTCCGGCTGGGGCAAAGTTCCGATGGTGTCGAGAAAAGCCCGACGCAAAAATGTCGCATCATCGCATACTGGCGAAGGAGGCAAACGCAGTTTACGGAGCTTTTCCAGAACGAGTTCGTCGATAAAATTGCGAGGTTCAAATTGGTAATCATCCAAACTCACGTCGTTCGCATATGGGACACTAGCAAATGCCAAGGCATTGAGATTCAAGTACCACACTTTCACGGCTGCTTCACCGGGGCCGACGAAGGTTAGTTGACCATTTTGTTCCACGGTTGCGACGGCGGTATTCACCGACGTGAACTTCGCCCAACTGGTGACATCTTCCACATGGCCATCGCTAAAGGTTGCTTGCACGAGCAATTGCTGCGTCGCGCCCGCCTTCTGCAAAGAGTGCTTGGGCAGCACTTCAACACGTTGAATGATCGCATCATCGGCCTGCGGTCCTGGCGCGCCGCCAGCGATCCAGGCCGACAATACTCGATACTCCCGTGAATCTGGCTCAAAGCGCACGCCACCTTTGTGTGGCACCACACCGGTCGCCTTCATCAGTAGTAAACTACGGCCGGGATCTTCGGGCACAATTCGTCGCCCCACGGCATGTCGCGTGAGATAAGAGTGATCGGCATCCAGATCAAAACCAAACAGCGTCAATCGAAAGCCCTTTTGTCCCGCCCGCGCGCCATGACAGGCGCCGCCGTTGCAGCCGGACTTCGACAACACCGATTCGACATGGTTGCGAAAACTCCAGGCGAAGGGTTCATCCATTCGCGTGACGGTAACTTCCACGCTGGCCAATTCGTAGTCGCCGGCCAAGGCGGTTATTGTCGCCGAGCCATTTCCGACCGGCACTGCTTGTCCCTGCTTGACGATGACGACTTTTTCATCGTTGGACTTAAACGTCGCCTCCGCCTGCCCGTTGTACCCCGCGGCTATCGCCCTCTGCGCCACCAGCGTCTGCCGCGCCTCGGGACCCACGAGCTCGATTTTGCCCGGCAGAATCTCGACGCGCTCGATCGGCTGGGCGAAGCAGGCGCTGGATAGTGTCATGCCCAGGGCAAAACCAACTAACCAATGAAATGAATGAATTCTGCAACGCATAAAGTGCAACTTTCGGTGGAGCCAAGGCCATGAATCGCTGGACTATTGGATAATGTACATTGTTGATGACAATAGCTCGGAAGGTTTCACGCAAAGGCGCTAAGACGCAAAGGAAGGCAGAAGAGATTTTTGGTAGATGAACGATTCATTTGTGGTACTTCTCATTTGCGTCTTAGCGCCATTGCGTGAGGCCATTTCCGATGTCGCCGATTCAACAACTACGGCCCCTCATCTTCGTCGTCCTTCAATCCGTTTACCACTCTCGAAATCCCATTCTTTATGTAGTTCTCGCCAAAGTTGATGAGTAGGCCAAGCTTCGTATTGGTCAATCGCAGGTAGGTCAGCAATTGCTTCTTGTGGACTGGATTCACCGCTTCGACGGATTTTACTTCCACAATCAGCTTTCGATTCACAATCAAATCGGCGCGAAAACCTTCATCGAACCAGAGTCCACGAAACTGAATTGGCACTGGCACTTCTCGTTCCACCTCTAAGCCACGTGCTCTCAACTCATGCGCCAAGACAATATCATAAACCGACTCCAACAATCCCGGCCCTAGTTCGACATGAATCTGAAAGGCGGAATCAACGACGAGTTTGGCAATTTCGTTTTCGGTTAGTGACGAACTCATGTTAGGGATCTCACTAGGAAAAGGAGGTTTCACGCAAAGGCGCTAAGACGCAAAGAGGAGGAAGAAGGCGAAGGCAATTGATTTGAGCGAATCTATGAAC
>JBGSHH010000041.1:0-10461 GCA_041752355.1 Pirellulaceae bacterium
CATTCGTCCCGGCAGCGGCGAAGACTGGACGCTGGCCTATTGTCAGGCGGAGTTGTATTGCGAGTATCTCGTGAAAACCTACGGCGACGATGCTTTCGCGAAATTGATTCGTGCCTATCACGATAACCTCTCCACCGCCGCGGCGCTAAGACGTGAATTCAATGTCGAGATCGACGACTTTGAAAAGGGATACAGTCAATTCCTGCGGGAGATTGTCCAAGAGCTGAGCGGCGACAGCGATGCTGACACCAAACACTCGCTGCTGGAACTCGAACGCCTGATCAAGGAACAACCCGACAACGCTCAACTGCAAGCCGAACTGGCCGCCGCCTATTTCAATGACGACAAGGTTCCCGCCGCTCGGAAGGCCGCCCTGGCGGCGATCAAATCATCTCCCAAGCATCCGCTGGCCATGTATGTGCTGGCGCGCATCGATGTTTCAATCGGTGATCGCGAGGCCGCGCTGAATAAACTGCAGAAAGTCCATAACCAGGAGCAACCGGAGCAACGCATCGTCGCGTTGTTGGCTGCATTGTCGTATCAGGCGGAGGACTTTGCCGGCGCGGAGCGGTTTTATCGACTGGGATTGAATCATTTCTCACCTCGCGATCAATGGCTTAAAGCACTCGCTAAGGTCTATCTGAAAACTGAGCAGGACGAAGCGTTGGCTGGCGTCCTTGCCGAGTTGGCCGAACTCGACTACGACAATCTCACGTTGCGACGCAAGCTGGTGCAGCTCGCCCAGCAGCGTAAGGATTGGCCCGCGGTGGAACACTGGGCGATGGATGGCTTGTTTATCGATATCAACGATGCCGAATTACATGCCAGGCTGGCGGAGGCGCGCGTTAATCGCTTGCTCTATGCCGGGGCGATCGAGGAATATCGCGTCGCCATCGAGATCAATCCCGATGTGCCGGCGTGGCGGTTTGCACTCGCCGACGCGCTGCTGGAAGCTGGTCAAAAAGAAGATGCTGCTGCCGTTTTGGAAAAACTACTCGAAGTCGCTCCCGGGTTTCCCGGGGCGGAACTGATGCTGGAGCAATTGCGCAAGTGAGCACCCCCAACAATTCGCGGCCGGAGATTTCGCTGGCCGATTTGCAACATTTGATTCGCACAATGTATCACGAGAAGGACGTCGCCCGTGGCATCGATGGCACGTTCATGTGGTTCATGGAAGAGGTGGGGGAATTGGCATCGTGCCTTCGCGATGGAACGCATGAGGAACGGCTAGGTGAGTTCGCCGATGTGCTGGCCTGGCTGTGTACCATCGCGAATGTGGCGGGCATCGATCTGACGGAAGCGGTAGGGCGAAAGTATGGTGCGGGCTGTCCCGGTTGCGGCAAGTTGGCCTGCGTTTGTCCCGCTTCCGAAAAGCCCTAGCGGGCTAATCGGCGACGTGCCGCCCATTCCCGGTACCGTATGGGGCGAGTATTCTGGAATGTTTTGCGTGGCGCCTTTGGAATCGCTGAACCATGGGGCGAATTGGGCGTATAGTTCGCAGAGCATTCGCGTGGCCTGATTATTAAGATCTCTTCGCACATGACATTTCCTTTGGCACGACGTTGCCTTTGCACTGGGCGGTGCTGGATCGCGCTGGCCGTGTTTAGTGCTGCGCTGTTGGCGAGTGTCGCGACGGCGGCCGAATCGACGCAAGTCATCGACCAGATCGATATTGGCCTGCAAGGTCATTACAAAGTCGGTCACTGGACGCCGATTCGCGTCGCGCTGAAGAACGAGGGCCCAAGCTCCCTGACAGGTCGCTTGGTGCTCACCGCCACCGATGTCGATGGCCTGAGCGTCCGCTATCCCGACGATCCCAAGACCAACATCACGCTACCGAGCAATGAGTCAGTCGTCGTGTGGCGGTATGTCAAGTTTGGGCATGCGGAGGGGAACCTGCGCGTCGAGTTTCAAAGCGACGACGGTCTAACGCAAGCGATCTCCATCGCGATCGACACCGATACGGCGCACCCGCACAGCTCCACCAGTGAGTTGATTGCGACGCTGGGTAAGGATGTCGGTATCGCGGATGCGCTCTCGCAGCGGCCGCGCCGCGCGAAGCGAACGACCTTCGCCTTCACGATCGACGACCTCGCCCAAATTCCCGATCGTCATGCAGGCCTGACAGCGATCGATACGCTCGTACTGCCGACCAGTCGCATCGACTGGAACAAGACGCCGACAGCACAACTCGACGCGCTACGCACTTGGGTGCAACTTGGCGGACAATTGATCCTTACTGTCGGCCAACAAGGCGAACAGGTGTTTGGTGCCCAAGGTGCGCTAACATCGCTTTCGCCCGGCCCGTTCGAGCGCATCTTTACGCAACGCCGCAGCGCCGCCTTGGAAGCGTTTGCCGGTGCGACGCAGCGACTCGATGCGGAAGGGGGCGCAAATTTCGGTTACGACATGACGCTCTTTACATCGGTGCGCGGCCGCACTGATCTCGCGGAGACAGGGCAGGGGGGCGAAGCGCAACCACTCGTGATCAATTACCCCGTCGGCTTTGGGCAAATCACGCTGCTGACATGCGACCTCGATCAAAGCCCGCTCGCAAATTGGAAAGGCCGCTCGCGCCTCGTCGGTCGGTTGCTCGCCTTTCATCAGGCAGGCGAGACTGGTAAGTCGCACGACAAGGAGACGCCGCTTCCCTCGCAACTCGGCTACACGGATCTGGCAGGCCAATTGCGCACCGCGCTCGATCAATTCCAGGGCGTGCGACTGGTAGCGTTCAGTTGGATCGCGGGATTGGTCATCGCATACATCCTGCTCATTGGCCCGGGCGATTACTTTCTGCTCAAGTTCGGCCTCAAACGCATGCAGTTAACGTGGCTTACGCTGCCACTTGTGACGCTGGCTTTCTTGTCGCTCGCGTGGTGGTTGAATACGACCTTCAAATCGCCGACCACACAAGTCAATCAAGCCGATGTGGTCGATATCGATTTCGCCATGGGGTTGGAGCGCGGCACGTCGTGGACGCACGTTTACGCTCCGCACACCGCTGCCTACAACTTCGCGCCCGCGTTCGATCCGATCGAGGTCGCCAGTAGCACTTCCACGCAACCCAGTTCATTCGGGCAGTCGGGAACGGTACTGACCTGGGAAGGCTTGCCCGGCATCGGACTTGGCGGCTTGGATGGACGCCCGGCGCCCGTGGTGTTCGATTTGCCCTATGAAATTAATCCGGCGGGCGTCCTCAAGGCGAACGATCCGGCGGGCATCACAGGCATTCCAATCACCTCCGCGGCCACGAAGAGTTTCATCACACAGTGGTGGCGGCCCATCGATTTGCCAGAGACCAATCTCGTCGCCACCGGCGATGGCCTGGTCTCCGGCGAATTCACCTATCCACTGGATGTGGAACTGGAATCGCCCTGGCTATTGTATGGCAATTGGCTATACATCCTGCCGCGCAACCTAACGGCGGGCGAAGTCGTCAAGGTGAACCAATACTCGTCACCGCGCAACTTGCTCTTGCACCTGGCGCAAAAACGAACCATCGATGGCAAGGACGTCATCACCCCTTGGAACCCACGCAGCACCGACACCTCGCGAATACTCACGATGATGTTGTTTCACAAAGCAACCGGCGGCAACGCCTACACGGGGCTAGGCAACAACTTTCAACCTTGGCTGGATTTGAGCGATCACTTGAAAACCGGCAGGGCGATCTTGTTTGGTCGCGCGTTGAAACGCCCGATGCAGTTGCAATCGACGGACTCATCGCTGGCCGAACACTACGACGATTCCCCCACGTTTTATCGCATCGTGCTCCCCGTCCGCGCGGCAGCGACAACACCCTAAGCATCGCAACACTCCCCAATGCTCTCCCACAACTGGCGCAGACAGCCGTGATCAAAACTATCAATCTCACGAAGAAATTCGGCGATTTCTACGCCATTAGCGATATCTCGCTCGACCTTAAAGCAGGCGATTGCTTCGGCTTTATCGGTCCCAACGGCGCAGGCAAGACCACCACCATGCGGATCATCGCTACCCTCTCGCAGCCTTCCTGGGGCGAGGCGTATGTGTGCGATCATCCCGTGCTGACGCAGCCGGAGGAGATTCGTCGCCTGGTCGGCTATATGCCGGATCAGTTTGGCGTCTACGACGACATGACCGTCATCGAGTATCTCGAATTCTTCGCCGCCGCCTATCGCATTCACGGTCCCGCACGTCGGCAAAAGTGCGACGAGATGCTGCAAATCGTCGATCTCGATTTTAAGCGCGATGCCTATGCGAACACGCTCTCGCGCGGTCAAACACAACGTCTGGGTTTAGCGCGCACGCTGCTACACGATCCGCAGGTGCTGTTGCTCGATGAACCGCTCAGTGGCCTCGATCCCCGCGCTCGCATCGAAATGCGCGCCTTGCTGCGCCGCTTGGGTGGTCTGGGCAAGACAATCATCATCTCCAGCCACATCCTGCCGGAACTGGGCGATCTCTGCAACAAGGTCGGCATCATCGACAAAGGGGTGCTGAACGTGAACGCCTATGTGGCGGATGTGATGAAACAGGTCCGCGAGCGAACGGTGCTGCAAGTTGTCGTGCAAGGCGATCTCGATCTCGCGGCCAAGGTGCTTGCGGAGAGCGATATCGTGGACAAAGTAAACATCGTCAAGGGACAAATCGAAGTCACTCTCCAGGCCGGCATTGAGGACTATAGCGACTTGCCATCGCTCTTGATCGAACGTGGCTTCAAGTTGAAGCTCTTCCGCGAGGAGGAGATCAATTTGGAATCCGCCTTCATGGCGTTGACCAAGGGAACCGGCGTGAATTTCTAACGCAGGGCGCCCTCCAATTAACCAGCCAGCAGCACAAGCGAGGGAAGAGTCATGGTGGACTCGTAACTGCGTCGCGGGGATAGTTGGCTTGCGACTGGGCAATGCGTCCTCACTGCTCGTTCGAGGTTTTGACGCTACTTGGCCGCATTGCGTCGATTAGGGGTGACGACAAAAGGTGTGTCCACTTGATCGAGAGCACGCGCCAGCGCTCCGATACCTTCTCTGCGGTGCAGTTCCCATTCTTCAGCGTACATGGGAACCATTCGATAGAACTGGACGGCTCCGCGATCGGAGGCGACAAACTGCTTCTCCGCGATCAAAAACATCGCGGCAAACCCCATACCAGGTGCCAACGGCTGCGGCGGATCCTCATTGGCGAATACCGCAGCCGGACCACCGAGCCATGTGTCATTCTGGTGAGGGTACTTGGCAATTTGGCGCAGCCAACGAATGGGCCAACCATGTTCCGGGTTAGACCAAGCATCTTTAGACGTTGGCCAATCGGCGGGAAGCTGAATAAATAGCTCGGCAAACTGAAACTCTTCATTTCCCTCCGATACAGGCATGGGCTGCGCACTCATGCCTGTTGTAAACAGGGTTAGACAGGGCCTGCCGTCACCTGGTGGCACGACATGGATGGCAATGGGGGGCTCGGTACGAACAATCTCAATGAGTGCCTGAGGCTGGACTGGCCCAAATGCGCTGGTGCAGAATTCCAAGATTGCAGAGTCAGGCGTCAGCGGCGGAGTACTCGGAACGACTGGTTGAGATCCCGGCAGAACGCAACCGACGCTGCGCAAATAATCGATGACGTCTTGTTTTCCCCAATCGATGGCGGTACTCAAGGCATTCATCGGAAGTCCGGTGAACTCGTTCGTAAACACTTGATGCAAGTCGGCACCATGCTCGTGCAGCAGTTGCACCAACTCGAGCGCGTGCGCGTTCGCATTCACGGCACGAATAACCACACGATCGTGTCGTGGGTTTGCTCCTTGGACAAGCAAAAAGCGTGCCATGGTTGGGTTGTTCGTCGTCATCGCTGTATCCAGTGCTGATATTGCAACATTGCCGAGCATGTCCACGGCATTCACATCGAAGCCAATGTCCAACATGAACTTCGTCACTGGAATATTGCCCAAGTAAACGCTCAAGCCCAACCAACTGCCTTCGTTCTCCTTGATGATCGCCGGATCGATTTCCAACGCCTTGCGCAAGTCTTCAAGGTTACCACTCTCAATGGCTTCATCCACTTTCTGAATCAAATTACTGTTCATGTTGTGAACGCCGAAAACGAGGCGCACTGCCAAGGTTTAAAAGAACGCTGAAGTCGCGAGAACCTCATTTTGAGGAGTTTACCACACGCGCAGATGGCGGGTGCGACAGACGCTCCATTCCGGCTTCAAGGTGAAAGTTGCTTTGGCCGCGATAAGAATTGACCTCGCCCGCGAATTCAAGACTCACCACAACGAGTTCAGTCCTTGCAAGCAAGAAGCGAACAGCTCCGAAAAGAACAAACATCATTCGACAGCAGAAGGTGTCCGCCACAAATCCTTACGTTCAAAACACGGCAGGCTGGAAGCCTACCCCACTTTCATTCACTCTTCACGTCCTTGCTATCCTTATATCCCAAGCGGCAGGCACGCGCGATGATCGTGCTGCCGGCGGGGAGTTCTACCGGTTGATGATACAGCAACCAGCGCTCGCGTTTGGGCGCTGCACGCATCGGTGCTTCGCCGACGATTTGATACCCGATCGAGGCACCTTCGGTGGTGCAGTTAATTGTGGCCTTTCCATCGGCAATCGCGATCACGGGATCGGCGGTGACCGACCATTTGCCGCCGGGGCGGACTTCCTCGTCGTGAATCGCTTCGGGAATCAGACCGATATCACCGGTCTCCTTTCGCCACGCTTCGTGCGCTTTGCGTAGCCGCGCGAGAATCTCTTGATGCTCGGGCGAGGCGGCCAGATTGTTTACCTCATCGGGATCTTTTTCCGTGTCGTAAAGTTCCTCCAGCGGTTTGGTCGGTTGAAAGAACAGAGCCGGCGCGCCAGACAACTCACCCGCCGCCGCGAGACGTCGCCATTCCTTCATCATCGGCATCTCGTCCATATAGGCGATGGTTTGCGCGTAGGGAAGTTCGGGACGATAGTTGCGAAGATACTTGTATCGCTTGTCGCGCACCGCCCGAATGATGTCATACGTTTCGTCCATCCGATCACGAGCGGCAAAAATGAATTCACGCGGCGCGATCTTCTCACCGAGAAACACCTGCCCTTGCATGTGCTTGGGCGCGTCCACACCTGCCAGCGAAAGCACGGTGGGCGCGAAGTCGAGAAAGCACACTAAGTCCTCGCGTACACTGCCAGGCTTGATCGTCCCCGGCCAACGAACGATCAGCGGTACGTGAATGCCGGAGTCGTACAACCAACGCTTGCCGCGCGACAGGCCACGACCGTGATCGCCCCAGAAGAAGACGATCGTGTTGTCGTCCAGGCCATCTTCGTGCAATTGTTCGAGCACCCTACCGACTTGCCGATCCATGCCGGAGACGATGTCATAATAGCGCGACCAATCGCTGCGAAACACCGCATTATCTGGGTAATACGCAGGCAGTTTGGCTTTGGCCGGATCGTGCCGCGCCGCCTCGGGCAAACTCTTGCGCAGCGTTTGGTATTTCGCTTCCGGCTGGCGAACCTGGCTTTCATGCGAGGAGGTGAAGTTGATGACGGCGAAGAAGGGTTGATCTTTATTGGGGCGATCGCGCCAGTGCGCGCCGTTATAGCTTCCATCCCAGGCGGTGACCGGCGGATCGAATTGGTAATCCGTCTTGCTATCGTTGGTGCAGTAGTAGCCTGCGGCGCGGAGGTATTCGGTAAAGCACTTCACATAGGCAGGCGGCACTCCTTTGCAGCGCATGTGATGCGTGCCGATGGTGGTGGGATACATGCCTGTGATCAGCCCGCTGCGACTGGGCGCACACACGCCGGCATGCGTGAAGCAGCGCGTGAAGCGCGCTCCCTGCGTGGCCAACTTGTCGATGTTGGGAGTGTAGGCGTAGTCATCGCCATAGCAACCCAGGTCGGGGCTGATGTCTTCGGCGCTGATCCACAAGATGTTGGGGCGATCGGCGGCGTAGGCCATGCTAGCCGATGTCAGCAGCAAGGCGGCTAGCAGAGCGAGGACGAGTTTCATGAGAGGATCCTCATTTAGGATTTGAACTTAAGTTGTGTGAATTCCGCCACCCGTCCTTGAATAGCCGGTTCGACAGGCAAGCGTTCCATGCTACTGGCTCCGTAAAAGCCAACGATGCTTTGTGTGTGATCGAGGATGTACTGCGCGTCGGCTGGTTCGGCAATTGGTCCACCATGACAAAGCACCAGGATATCCTTGTTGACCCGCTTCGCGGCGTCATGCATCGCTTGCACGGCGAGAGCGCTTTGCTCGAGTGTTGCTGCGGACTGCGCGCCGATGGTCCCCTTCGTCGTCAGGCCCATGTGCGGAATGAGAATATCCGCCCCCGCTTGGGCCATCGCGGTGGCTTCGTCGGGATTGAAACAATAGGGTGTGGTCAACATGCCAAATTCATGGGCAAGGCGAATCATATCGACCTCTAACCCATAACCCATTTCGGTCTCTTCCAGGTTCTGACGAATCTTGCCATCGAACAATCCGACAGTGGGAAAGTTTTGCACGCCGGAGAATCCTGCAGCATCGACTTCCTTCAAAAATAACTTCATCACGCGAAACGGATCGGTGCCGCAAACACCAGCCAGCACCGGCGTATGCTTGACGACCGGCAGCACCTCACGGGCCATATCCATCACGATGGCGTTGGCGTCGCCGTAGGGCATCATGCCACTTAGCGACCCGCGACCACCCATGCGAAAGCGGCCGCTGTTGTAGATCACCAGCAGATCGATGCCGCCTGCCTCCGACATCTTCGCGCTCAAGCCGGTGCCTGCGCCGCCACCAACAATCGGCTCTCCCTTGGCAACTTTGGCGCGCAGGCGAGCGAGGATTTCATCACGAGCGAACAAGGCCATCGGGAGTGCTTTCTAAATTGCGAGGGGAGAGGCCTGACGCATTAGTTGTAGCAGCTTTTCCGCAGCAGCTAAAGCAAAAGCGTCGTCGTTGATATGCAGCGGTAGTTCGAGCAATTCGGCGCTCGCGTGCGACTGGCGGATAGCGGCAAACAGGGCATCGCGCGCCGTCAGGCCGCGAACTCGTCCAGCACGCTCCCCCGCGAATCACAATTCACCATGTTTGGGCGCGTTACAACACCAATTCGTCTCACGATTTTAGGCCCTTCCATAGCTGCTATGGCTTCTTGCCCTTTTTTTCTCGCTTTAAGGCTCGAAGTCTGTCAAGAGTTTCTCGGCGAGTAAAGTCATCAGCGTCGGCGTGCGGCAGAAAGCCATCTGCTTGCCAGTAGGGCTGTGAGCCTGTTGACTCACTCAACAGGCGTCTTAGAAACTCTGTGAACGACAGAGCGACGACGGGATTCTTGCCTTGAACATTGCGCGTCGCCTCACTCACAACGCAAATGGGCTGAAACAGTTCCGCCATCCAAAGTTCTCGGTACTTCTCGTCATCGATAATCAAATGCAAGTTGGCATCCAAATTGATCGCTAAGTACTGGTCGGCAGGCAGTGAAGCAAATCGATGCCACGTCCGACGATCGGAATCGTGATCGGTGAGGCCCTCCTTCTCTTCACCCCAGTCGATGGAACGTATCTCGTTTCGAGCATTAATGTGGACGAGGCACTCGTTGCCGGTATGAAATAGTCGAGCATCATTGAATTCGTGGTAGAAGCGTGCGAGGTCAGATGGAACGGATTCACGGTCCCATTCACGGCTTTCGACATCGCTTAATTGCACTTGAATTGCTTCTGGTAAAGTGACAGAGTGCTCGGCCTTCACTTTGTTGAGCAAAACGTCTAATTCGGATGCCTCGCGAATCGCCCAACCTGCGATCGGCTCAAGTGCCATGGTCATATTATCTTGCGTAACTCCCACTAGTCCCCCGATAGCTTCCATCGCACGCTCAGTTCCTTTCATTCGGTCTCGCCAAACGAACGGTACTTGTGAGAGACCACTTGGGGCAGCGAAAGTCTGAAAACCCTCGCCGGTCTCGAAGATATCGTTCCGGCGTGAACACGGACCGTTATAGAACTTCCTCAAGTACGGGAAGAGTTTCGCGACCCATCCATTGATGATGTGACCGCCGTATTGATCCTCTAGCTTGCAGATGTCCCGCCAATGGTCCAAATCGATGTCGCCTTTGCTGGCACGCACGAATTGCTGAACAATAGGTCGCAAATGCTGCAACCACCAACTCATATCAAATCGTTCCAGCGATTCAGTTTTTTCGGCTAACCGCTCCCAATCATCAGACGTCCCGCGAAGTGTCAATTCAGGAATACCACAGATTCCAACGAGCGTATATCGGAAATACCTCTCGAAGATATCCATCATGACGATTTGGCTAGCAGCACGTTCCGTTGCCGTGGTTGTCGTAAAATCGCACATCAACGTCTCATGCAATTTCGGACCGACATGTTCGCGAATCTGATCGGTCCAGGATGTGAAAGCTTCGTTCCATGGATTCTCTGGTGTTCCCGCAATCCAGCCTTCGCACTCAAACGTCAATTCGAGCCTGCCTTGATGAGCGACCAA
>JBGSHH010000042.1:0-2110 GCA_041752355.1 Pirellulaceae bacterium
GAATATCAAGCGGAGCGTGATGCGTACGATGGTGCGGCTCGCGGACTCGCCACACCCTACTTTTAGGAACAACGAATCATGTCGCGACACCTCATGCTAACCCTCTGCGTCACGCTATTGCTATCCAGCCATGTTGCCTTGTATGGCGAGGAAATCGCGCCGCCGATGCGGCAAGTGATGTTCAAGGCCCGCGTTTGCGAAGGCGATCCCAAAGGAAGCTTGGAAGCGAAGACAATGAAAGTCTTGGCCGAACCAACGCTCGTCACGCTGCTGCGCCGCCCCGCCTCGTTTTCCTCCGGAGGCGAACGCGGCATCGCTTCCCTGTTGCGGAAACCGGAGTGTGGCAATCACAATCCCGTTCCGATTGGCAATGAGCAGTCGCGATTTGCGAACACCACGTTGGGTGACTATCTCGTAAATGGGACGACAATGGAATTCATAGTTGACGAAATTTGTGGTGATGAAGTGAAAGCAGCGGTCTTTCTGGAAATCTCTTACCCTGCTGATACGGGCAGCGAATACATGCTCGCCACGAGCGGTCAATGTTTTCGTCAAAAGGGATTCTTCCCCATCGGCAAAGCCACACGCATGACCACCAAGCCTGACGCGAATGGCCGCACAACCTGGGTCGATTTCACCATTGAACTTGTCGAGCCCGCGACACCCGCTGGAAAATAGCCCTACACCCCCTTCTCGCGAGGAACATCCCTTCATGTCACGACGCCTCACACTCGCACTTTGTGCCACGCTATGGCTGTCCAGCCATGTTGTCCTGCTTGGCGAGGAAATCGCTCCTCCAGCCCAACAAGCGAAGATTCACTTCAAGGTCTACGACGGCGATCCAAACGGGTCAGTCAAAAAAGGAACGCTGAAAGTCTCCAGCCCTGCGATTATCACGCCGCTGGGACAAACTGGCACCATCGCCATCGGCGAGGAACTCGAGCAACGCAATCCCGATGGGGAGCGGTACTTTGATGGTTTGCGCATTAGCGTCAAGCCGACGATGGGGAAGGATGGTAAAATCCTCGTTGAAGTCGATTACAGATACTCGAAACTGGAATTCGACGGTAAGCGGGTTGTTAACGATCGTGCCCGCAACCTCCGTACGTCGGTGGGAGTCAGAGATGGAATGACGCTCCCGTTGGTGGGAAGCCAGGCAGATCTCCACGACGCCAATGGCAAAATCACAACCTCGGTTCATGTTGTAGAAATGACCTGTGAGCTGTTGCCGATGGAAAAGGTCCAGCGTTAGACGGCAAGGCATCGCGAAGGCGGTTCGCTCGAGATTGTGAGTTGTTCGGCATTGCCAATAAAGTTGACGCACGATGCGCGCACGGTGTTTGCTGCCTTTGCTCTGTTTTGTGATTGTCTGCGGCATGCGTAGCGTGGCGGGTGAAGAGGTTCCCCGTCCACCGCAGATACTCATCAAGTTGCTGGCCTATGAAGGCGATCCCCAAGGAAGCATCGAGAAGGGGACGATCAAAGTGCTGGCGGCACCGCAACTGCTGACTCCGCTCGGGAAGTCGGCCACGATCAACGCTGGTGAGGAACTCAAACAACGCACTCCGTTCGGCGAGCCCTACTTCAATGGCCTGCGCGTGACGGTGACGCCTGTGACGATGAAAGATGGTAACGTCTACGTCGATATCGACTACAAGCGCTTCGAGCTAACACTGGATGATGGTCGTGTGATTGCTTCACGCGGCGAAAGCAACCAGACCGCTGTCTGGTTAACGCCAGGCAAGGTCATCGAGGTTGCGCACTCTAAGCGCGAACGAACGGATAGTACGACGGGTAAAGTGGTGGAGGTACAGCACCGCTGGCTCACCGCCACCTGTGAAATCTTGCCACCAGCGCCGAAGGTGCGCATCACCGTCACGGAATCGACCGGCGATCCGCAGGGGAGCGTTGCGAAAGGGACGGTAAAGATCATTGCGCGTTCCACGGTAGTCGTCCCTGTGGGTGATTTAGGCTCGTTAGAGCAAGGCAAAGAATACCGGCAGTTGATTCGACGCGGCCAACCATTCTTCAACGGGATTCGCCTCAAAGTCACTCCCACCTGGGCGCAGGATGACAAGCTGCACATCGAACTGGACTACAAACACACCAC
>JBGSHH010000043.1:0-1864 GCA_041752355.1 Pirellulaceae bacterium
CCATCGCCATCGTTATCGACATCCCACGGGCCATTGACGAGGACTTGAAAGTTGCCTGCGCTGAGCCCTTGCGTGAACGTCACATTGCTGCCGGTGAAGTTGGGATGATGGAACGGCAGCGGACGGAACATCGCGCGGCGCAACACTTCCTGCAATTGCGCTGGATTGCTGCTCAGCTTCTGGACCCAGTAATTCGCGAGCGCCCGATTGTGAAACGAAGGGGAGATTTGGCTGCTATCGAGAATGCGATAGTCGCCCCCTGCCGGGTTATTGGGAAACTCGGCCGCGAGGAACGGGTTGTTGTAGTCGATGCCGTCATACCCTTCATCCGCATCGCTGCCGAGATAGTTCGGCAAATTCGCGGTGCTGAGCAAGTCGCTCATCGGCACGGGAATCGTCGAGTAGTTAGGCAAGAGCGCGAGCGGCGCAGAGATGCTGGCGGCTTGCAAGGTCGGATCGAGTTTGGTGTTGGTGCCGGTGGTGGCGTCGTAGCCATAGCCATAACCGTTGAACGGCTTGCCGTTGACGATGAAGGTGCTACCGGTTTGCGGCACGGCCGTGGAAGTGATGCTATCGCTTCCGAGACGTTCCACCACGAATAGGTAATTCGTCGGCTGACTGTTGCCGATCGATCCTGGCGGGAAATAGTTCACCACCCGCGTGCTTTGCCCTGCGGCGTTGCCGTTGGTGAAGGTCAGCACGCACCCATTAAACGCGCCGATGAAATTGCTGAGCGGGAAACCAGCGTTGGGAGCGGTGGCGTCGATTTCCATCAAGTCCGGTTGCGCGGCGGGGAGTTGCGCGCTAGCGACCTGTCCATACGCCCGTTCCGTCCCGTACATGTCGCGGAGCAAACTGTGGCCATACAGCGCGGAGCGGGTGTCGCGCGGTTCGCGCATCACCATGTACATGACCTGATCGGCCAGGCGTTCCCCTTCGTCCTCGAAGCGCTGGTAGTTGGCCGCCCCTTTCGCCGCCCGGCTGTACTGGCTGGCGACAATCGCGAACGTCACCCCCAGCAGCGCGAAGAGCACTAGCAAACTCAAAATCACCAACAGCACGACGCCGCGCCGACGAGCAGTGCGAGTTTTTCGAGTCATGGTCAAGCCTCCGCGAGAAATTCTGTTCCAGGCAAAGTCGGAAATCGGAGATCGGAAGTCGGAAAACCGACAACTTCACTCCCTTTCCGAACTTCTCTACTACTCTGTTCCGACTTCCGATTTCCGACTTCCGATTTCTAGTTGCTCCACAACGACGACGTCTCTAGCCGCATCGTCTTTTCATACACGCCCACCGTGCCTTCGATGATGGTGGCGCGGACATTCGTGGCGGACGTGTTCCAATCGGGACCATCGAGCGTGATGTAACGCTGGAGCGGGTTGACCGCGTCCGGATCGGACGCCACCACGCGATACCAGCGAAAGATAGGCAAGTTAAAATTACCGGCGGTGACCGTGCCACTGACCAGCAGCCAGCTATCTTCCGGCGTCGGAATGAGCGCGTCGTTGGCGTTGGCGAACGTGACGGTGATGTCGCCGCCTGCGATGCCGCCGCCCGTGAAGACGACGCTATCGGTGCTGATTTCCGAACCGAGCGTGCGACGATTGAAGATCACGACCGAAACGTGATACAAGTCGCGATAGCGCGGCGGAATCTGATTCGCCTGAAATTGAAACGGCTGCGTGCTCTCCGAAGGCTCGATGCCATCCCAGCGCGGCACAATCGTCGCCATCCACGACATGTTGCCTTCGAACTGGCGGCGGATCGGCGTGGTGGTGGGATTGCGCGCGTCATCGACGGGCGCCCACATTTGGTACGGCGCGAGGGTCTTATCGACCACGCCGGGATTGTTCGCATCGACCGT
>JBGSHH010000044.1:0-5607 GCA_041752355.1 Pirellulaceae bacterium
CTTGGATTCGCTTCCTTTAGAAACGCCGCCAGTCCGCCGGCCGTTTTCGCGCCTCGTTTTCGCACGTGATCGGCGAGTTACAGCCACAGCGCTTGGAGAACGTCCGGCGTGAGATACTCCAACCCGCGCATCGGCGGCGCTGCCGCAATCAACGTGGTCAGCGCGAGGACATCCGGCGGACCTTCAAGTACAGGGCCGGCCTTGGCTTGGGCGGATTTCGCGAAGAGTGCCAGTCGCTCCTCATCCAACTGACAGATCGCCTGCAAGAACTGCTGCGCCCAGGCACGCCAAAACAAAAGATCCGCCGGCACAATCTCGCGCGCGTTGAGACTCGCGAGCGACAGCAACCCTTCTGCCGAAGAGCGCTCGAAAGCCGCTTCAATCTCGGTAACCGCAGCCTGGCTCAGCGAAGAGGGGGCGTCGTCGGCGGCCTCTTCGCAGGTCAATCGTCCATGAGGTGAAACACTGATCCGAATGCTCATCGCGACAATGTAGCAATTGGCGACCTGCCTGTCTCGCCCTTTTGCCCACTTGAAGTCTCCGCCAAAAGTCCGACAATTCCCCTTAGTGCCGATGGATTCTGACCACGCCTTGGGAATGGAATCGATTATGGGTTGGGGCAGGTACGACGACTACGGATATCCAGCCTACGTCTCAGTGGCGAAAAAACTCGCCATGGCGACCAAGCGAGCGGCTGAGGTCGCGAAGAAGCAAGGCCGCAAGCCTTCGCCGGTGAAACTCGTTGGCAAGAAGATCGCCACCACCTTCTGGGGTCAGGCGTGGTGCGACAACCTCGTCGCTTACAGTGACTTCGCCAGTCGTTTGCCGCGCGGTGCGACCTACGTCCGCAACGGCTCCGTTGTCGACCTCGTGATCAAGCCGCGCTCGGTCGAAGCAATCGTGGCCGGTTCCGAAACCTACACCATCACCATCGAAATCAATCCTCTCGCGTCCCCCGCCTGGAAGAAGATCAAGCAGGACTGTTCTGCGGAAATCGACTCGCTCCTCGATCTGCTCGCTGGCCGTTTTTCCGATGGCGTGATGCAGCGACTGACCCGCCCAAAGGACGGCCTCTTTCCCGCGCCGCATGAAATCAAAATGACCTGTAGTTGCCCCGACTGGTCCGATTGCTGCAAGCATCTGGCCGCCGTGATGTATGGCATCGGCGCGCGGCTCGACAGACAGCCGGAGTTGCTCTTTCTGCTGCGTAACGTCGATCATCAAGAACTCATCAACCATGCCGTCACCGACACCAATCTCGACAAAGAACTGAAAGGTGGTGGCGCGGCTGCAATCGCCGACCAGGATCTGGGAGCGATCTTCGGCATTGAACTCGATACCACTTCTCTTTCTGCTTCGCCCTCGCAAACCAAAGCCAAACGCACCAGCAAGAAAAAACCAGCCGCCAGGAAGACTCCCACCAAAAAACCAGCTGTCAAAAAGCCTCCCGCCAAAAAAGCCGTACTCAAAAAGGCCCCCAAACCGTCGGTCGCCAAGCCTTCCCGCCCCTCGCGCGCGAAGTAAAAAATAGTTTGACGGTGGAGTTTCTCTCGCCGACTCTCGGTGTTTACCGCAAAGCTCTGTCTCCGGTGGCCATTCTTGCGCGTAAATCTCTCGCCATGTTTCGCAGCTTGCCTAACTATGCGCGCTGGTGATAGGACCCAGCCAAGCATTGGGGATAATGTCCAAGTCTGAAACTTGGGTTTCAAACAGCGTGCATGTGGTCGCTGTTATCCAAAGTCACAGGAGGAAATATGAAGATTTGGTTTGGACTACTCCTCGTAGTCATGCTTTCCACCATCGTCACGACGGAGGCCGATGGACGGCCTTTTGGACGCCGCTCGAGAACGAGCAGCCATTCCGTCGGCGCTTACGCGATGCGTGAAGCAATCAGTCCCGCCTTACAAGCCATCGCTCAGCGTCGTGCTAACGCGATGGCCGCCCACCGGTCGCTTGACCACAACATCCACCAATACTCCAACGCCCCCAGTTGGAATGTAGGTGGTGGCGTTAGTGAAGGTATTGGCATGTCCACGACCACCAACCCCAAGAGTTGCAGCACGTGTGTAACCGGCAGTGTTGTTGTCGCGGATGCCTATGCTTATTCAGGAAATAGCTGCTACCGAGTTCGACTCTTTCAATAAGTAGCAATTCCCAACACAACTCGCCGGGAGGGCTACTCCCGGCGTTTCTTCTTTCAATCCTGTTCACAGTCTGCCTGGAGCGAAAACTCCAATCCCTCAAAGTCCGGCAGAAGCAGGCGGGCGGGAATCGGTTCGGATTGTTGTCGGTCGGGATAACGGCGCATATTACGCATGCGCTCTTGCAGCGTCGGATGCGAATCCCAGAACGACCCCTGCTCTTCTTCGCTTAAGCGTTTTTCCAAATAGCCTTGGCCCTCGGGCGTCAGGTCGTGAAACTGCATCGCGAAATCGCGAAAGATGTTCGGCGCGGGAGCATTGATGCGGGGCAGTGTATGCAAATAGCGCGCGATAGCCTCGTCAAACTTGCGTTCCAAGTGCCAATCTTTGAGCAACGTACTAGCCGCGAACTCGCCGCCAAACACCAGCGCGCTCCAGCCATCGGCCCGTAATTCCTGATGCTTGCGAATCGGCGACGATAGCACAAAGAACAAATGAAAATAGCTCCAACTCGCCCAAGTCACCGGATCGACCCACCGCCAGATGCGTCCTGCCGTGTCTTGTTGGGCTTGCCGCAGCGCTTCCAAAAAGCGAAACACGAACACGCTCAAGCGCGTGTCGCCACCTGCGAAGTGGGCCAATTCGTGCGCGATGATCACCTTCAACTCCGCCTGCGTCATCACCTCCATTTGCGGCATCCCAATCACCAACACCAGGCGGCGATCGGTCTGAATGGCGAAGGAGCGCAGCTCCACGACGTAACAATCGGGGCGATGCGTCAGTCGGATCTCATCCGGCGTGGGAGCGTGCACCATCTTCCCCACCTCCGCCACGACCGCATACAGCTTGGGGTACAGATCGGCTGTGAGCAGCACCCCTTCGTTCGTCTCCGGCACCACATCATAGCGCTGCGTCACCAGGCCCGTCAGCATTCGCCACATGTGGGCTGCCAGTCGTGTGACAAAGAACAGCAGCACCGCCGTCACGATCACGTTCACCGCCCACATCCCGGCCGGCGCCCACAAATTGAGGCTGATCAGGCCGGTAAGATTGAGCAATTCAACCGTGACATAGATCAAGCCTGCAAAGTAGGCCAGGATCAATACCACCAGGAACATGCCATACACCGTCACCAGCTTGGAACTCGGCACCTTGGCGATCGGCGGTGTTATGCTCGACGGTGCCACGCTCGCATGCGCCCCCGCGGAGTAACCCCCATCGTCCGACGCCAACAGCGCGGTGGGACGCTCTCGATCTTGGAACGAGTGGCGGTTACGTCGATTTATGGTTCCCGTTGGCATGCAGCAACTTCAAAACTAGCTTCAACGTCTACGGCGGTTTGGAGTAAATGGGAAATCTGGAAAGAGCTTCTTCCCTTTAGGCAACTCTCGTGCCATTATTCCGTTTTCGCGCCAAAAAACGTTTCTAATACATTCCACACATTTGCGTTGACTCGCTCGACGCCGCTACTAAACTAGCCTCAAATACCATTAGCTTAATATTGTTTGTCGCTATTTAACCTCCATTCGTTCGGCGAGTAGCGGATATTCCTCGCTAAATGTTCGTCGGTCAAGTAATGCGTCAAATAAAATGGCCAGGGTGAACGCAAAGTCTTTTCAGCTTGCCAAAGTTGACACATAAGCCGGGCAGCTCTTGAGTCGCCGACGCGAACTAGATATTCTTCGCGCCGCGAGGACGCATCCTCACTCGAAGCACTCGCGACGGAACAGAAATTCGTGCGCCTCGC
This sequence comes from Pirellulaceae bacterium, assembly GCA_041752355.1. Classification (GTDB taxonomy): domain Bacteria; phylum Planctomycetota; class Planctomycetia; order Pirellulales; family Pirellulaceae; genus JAEZGD01. The sequence continues at coordinate 3,889 of JBGSHH010000044.1, forward strand.
GCGCCACGAAGGAAGCAGAGCATGACGAAGAACCGTGCATGGGTTTTGGCCAACCGCCAAACGGACGCTGCTGCGCTCGCGGTGGAATTGGAATCGCTGCTTGGATTTCCTTGCGCCGGTTTCTCCCTGCAAGACTGGCATGAACAGCAGCTGCCCCGCGCCTGCCCCACCGTCATCATCGCCGACCTCCGCGCGCCAGAACTCTGGTCGCATTTGCGCGCCCTCCGTGAAGGGGGACGCAAACTCCAAGGCAAGCTCGTGCCGTTCATCGGTATCGTCGACCAAGGCTTGCCACCGGATCGCGTCGTTCTCGCGGAGCAAACACTCGCGGGAGTGGTTTGCGCCCCCCTGCCCTTGGATGGCTGGAAAGACATTCTCCAAAAGGCTCAACAACAGGAACGTATCCGCGCCGCCGAACAGGAGGGTGGTTGCCGTTTGATGCATGGCGGCCCGCGCAAGTTCCTGACCTATACCCCCGCGCTCTTCCCGCTGCTGGACGACCTGGAAATGGCAGCCCGCTGCGATTTTACCGTCCTTTTGGTAGGCGAAACCGGCACCGGCAAGACCACACTCGCCCGCATGTTGCACGACCTTTCCGCCCGCAAAGACGAACGCTTCCTCCCGGTTGCTTGCGGCTCGTTGCCTGACGAACTCATCGATAGCGAGCTCTTTGGCCACGTTCGCGGAGCCTTCACCGGCGCCGACAAAAACAAAGAAGGCAAGTTTGAAGTCGCAGGCCAAGGCACGATCCTCCTCGATGAAATTGATGTCCTCGGACTCTCCCAGCAAGCCAAGCTCCTGCGCGTCTTGGAGACAGGCGAGTTCGAGCCGTTGGGCTGCAACGAAACGCGTCAAACCTGCGCCCGCACCGTGGCGGCTTCCAACCTCTGTTTGGAGATGCTCGTGCAGCAGGAGCGCTTCCGCGCCGACCTTTTCTATCGCTTGAATCAAGTCAAATTTGAAGTCCCGCCGCTCCGCCTGCGGCCGCTCGATATCCTCCCGTTAGCGATGGACGCGATCGAGGAATGCAGCAAAGAACACAACCTCCCGCCCCGTCGCATCCATCCCGATTTCATCCAAGCGCTCAAGCTCTATTCCTGGCCAGGCAACATTCGCGAGCTGCGTAACGAAGTGCGTCGCGCCGTCCTTTTCGCGCGCGATGGAATCGTCTCGCCGCAAACCCTCTCCCTCAGCATGCTCAACGAAGTGGCTGGCAAAAAGCGCGCAGGCATGCTCGCGCCGACACGCAGCGGACTGGCCAACGAGGTCGCCCAGACGGAACAAGAGATGATCGAAACCATGCTTCGCAAGCAGGATTTCAATCGCGCCGCCACCGCCCGTGCCCTCGGCATCAGCCGGGTCACGCTCTACAACAAACTGCGGAAATACGGCATTCAATCGCCTGAGGAAGACGACAAAAAATCTCCTCCCCGTCTGCGCGTCCGCCCCGCCAGTTGAGTGAGTCTCTACCACTCATTCTCTTTGCGCCTTAGCGCCAAGCGCACAGCCGCATTTACACCTCTCAGCCCGCCCCCGTAGGACGGATATCCTCATCCGTCCACACTAACCTGATGCGTGAGCGAGGACAGGGTTATGCCTGCGCCGCCCCAGCGCCGCGGAGATCGTTTGACACCACGCGCCGATCAACTCGGCAGGCAGGTTTCCCACGATGACACAAAGTGGCCGCGGATGAACACGGATACCACGGATTGACGAATT
>JBGSHH010000045.1:0-2774 GCA_041752355.1 Pirellulaceae bacterium
GGCATCTTTGGCTGGGGCGAAGTAACCGGACTCGAGCCAGAGGTCGCCTGCAAGCTATTGGAATCGCTTTTTGAACTACTCGATGGCGAGAACCCGACGCGGATCGAACACCTTTGGCAAAAGGTTTATCGCTCGCATCGCGACATGCGCGGTGGCAGCTTTATGGTGCATGCCCTCTCGGCGATCGATATGGCCTTGTGGGACATTACAGGCAAACTCTGGGGCGTACCTGTCTATCGTTTGCTCGGTGGACCGACGCGCGACAAAATTCGCGTTTATCCCTCGGCAACGAGCATCAAAACGGGCACTGGCGGTCCCAACGACTTCGCCGGTACGCCGCAGCGCATCGAGAGCTTTGTAAATTCGGTGAAGAACGCCCGCGAGAAAGTCGGTCCCCATGGCTACGTGATTTTCGACGCGCATAGTTCGCTGCCGCCACCACACTTGATTCAGTTCGCCAACTCGCTCGGCCCCGCCGATGTCCTTTTCATCGAAGAACCGGCCGTGCCCGGTACGATCGAAGTGTTCCAACGCATCAAGGAAGCGATCCGCATTCCCCTCGCCGCTGGCGAGCGCGATCGCACGATCTGGGGCATGTTGCCGTATTTGCAGAATCGTTGCCTCGATGTCTTGCAACCTGATTGCGGACATACCGGTGGCATCACGCAGATGAAGAAGATCGCTACGCTGGCCGAGGCGTACATGACACCGCTGGCGCCACATTGCACGATGTCGGAACTGGGCTTGTCGGCGAGCTTGCAAGTTTCGGCGGCGATTCCGTTTTTCGTCATTCACGAGGCCTATCTCGATGGCCACATCATGCCTCCTGGTGTGGCGAACAAGACGTTCGAAGTCGACAAGGAAGGCTTCGCGTCGCTGCCGCAAGGCCCCGGCCTAGGTGTGGAAGTGGACGAAAGCAAGATCGCCGCCGTCAATGCCGATCCCAAACGCCGATTCAAATGGCCTGTGCCGAAAGCCGCAGATGGCTCGGTCGTGGATTATTGATCTTGTTCTCTTGTAGGATGGATCTCCAGATCCGTCCTGCCTTGATATTTGCACGCATTCAAGGGTCGGATCTGGAGATCTGACCTCGAAGATCTGAAACTTGCCATGCTCAAGATGATATTGTTCATTGTGCCACTTTCCCTGCTGGGAAACGTTCTCGCTCACGCCCAAACGCCGCAGCATGAATGCCGGCGCGCGGAAGGGGAGATTAAACTCGACGGCCTCCCCGCTGAAGCAGCTTGGAAACACGCGGAAGTGATCGACAACTTCTCGCTATCCTGGCTGGGTAAGGACAAGCGGGCGGCGAAAACCAAGACCGCGGCGCGCTTGCTGTGGGATGACGACTATCTCTACTTCCACGCCGACATGGTCGATCACGATCTCTACGCCGATATCACCGAGCACGACGGCCAAACCTGGGACAATGATGTTTTCGAGCTGTTCTTCATGCCGGACGATAAGCAGCTCGGCTACTACGAGTTTCAAGTCAACGCCGCCAGCACGCGGATGGATATGTACTTGCCCTCGCGCGGCAGCGGCGGCTATCGGCGTTGGAAAGCAGCGCACGATTTCGCCTGGGAGGTGCGGGTGCAGCGGCGCGGCACGCTGAACAAGGACACCGATCGCGACGAAGGTTGGTCGGTGGAAGGGCGTTTTCCCTGGAAAGATTTTTCGCCCACCGGCGGTCGACCGGCGAACAATTCGCAGTGGAAATTCGCGTTGTGCCGTTATGATTATAGTGTTGAGTTCGCCGAGCAGGAGTTATCGAGTTCCGCTCCCCTGCAAGCATTAAGTTTTCATCGCTACGAAGATTATGCGTTGCTCAAGTTTGTGAAGTGAAGCATCGTCCCCTCGGATCCGCCACGTTATGCGTACAGCGATTGTTTTTTGCACGTTGCTCCACTTGCTCGCGATTGGGACGCTCCGCGCCGCCGAACCGAGCACGTCGCTCTTTCCGCCTTGTGGCATCGACAAACGCATCCCCTGGACGACTTCCCGGGTGATTGGCTCGCCCGATCCTCCCCTCCCCTATCGCGCCGTCCGCGCTTATCCCGAACTGGCGCTCAAGCAGCCCCTCTCATTCGATATCGAACCTGGCACAGATCGCGCTTGGGCAATTCAGTACCTAGGCAATTGGGCGGGACCGGCGAAAGTCGTGCGATTCGTCGATCGCCCGGACATCACCACCACCGCCGTCGAAACATTGCTTGAACTTGATCACATCGTCTACGGTCTGACGTTTCATCCCCGGTTCGCGGAGAACGGCTACGTCTATCTCGGGTGTAACGGTCCGCTGCCAGCGGCGGAAAAGAAATCGCGGGTGCTGCGCTATACCGTCGATCGACAATCGCAGAAGCTCGATCCCCAATCGCAAACGCTCATCATCGAGTGGAAGTCCGATGGTCATAATGGTGCGGACCTGGTATTTGGCAACGACGGTTATCTCTATGTCACCGCTGGCGACGGCACGTCCGATAGCGATGGCTGGCTGACAGGCCAAACGCTTGATGATCTCAACGGCTCCTGCTTGCGCATCGATGTTGATCATCCCCAGAAGGATCGTGCTTATTCCATCCCCGCTGATAACCCCTTTGTGAAAACACCCAATGCGCGCGGCGAAATCTGGGCCTATGGCTTGCGCAATCCGTGGCGTATCACCGTTGATCCCAAAACCGGTCACTTGTGGATCGGCAACAACGGCCAGGATTTGTGGGAGCAAGTTTACTTCGTGAACAAAGGGGACAACTTCGGCTGGAGCGTCTATGAAG
>JBGSHH010000046.1:0-6115 GCA_041752355.1 Pirellulaceae bacterium
CCGCCGATTATGTCCGCCGCCGAATACGCCGCGAATAAGACAAAAGACACTCGCGAAACGACGCCGACACCGCGCGTGGCGACGCGGGAAGTTCCCGAGGCCAGTGGCAGCGGACTTGGCCTGAAGAGCTGGATTACCTCCAGCGGCAACAAGTAACGCCGCGAGTTTGCGACACCGGCCTCACCTACCGACCGATGGTCGGTATGGTGAAGCTGGCCATGTAACGCCAGAGTTCCACGACCGCTGGTCCCCAGATGAAGATCAGCGTCGCAGGCAACAAACAGAACACGATGGGAAACAACATCTTGAGTCCCACCTTGTTCGCTTGCTCATCAGCCGTCTGTCGCCATTTCAGGCGGAGCTCATCGGTATAATCGCGAATCGACGTGACCACGTTCGTACCCAGCCGTTGGCCTTGGGTGATCAGCGCGGCCAGTGACGTGACTTCCGGCATGTTCATGCGTTGCGCGAATTGACGAAAGCCATGTTCTAGCGACGTCATTTCCGATTGCTGCCGCACGATCATCAGTTCGAGCGACAAATCGGGATGCGAGAAGAAGATCTCGCGGCTTACGTGTCCCAATGCATCTTGCAGCGACAAACCACCCGTCAAACACATGGTGGTCATATCGAGCGCGTAGGGGAGGCCACGACGAATGCGATTCACGCGGGCTTGCGCTTGGCCCCGCAAAATCAAACGCGGCACCGCCCAGCAGAGAGCGGCGATGAGCATGCCGCCGATCAGAATCTTCAGCGCGACATCCTGATAGTCCGGCCCAACAAAAGCAGCCAACATGAGCGTGATGATAACGGTCGCGATCACCAGTGAGTTGCGCAGCGCGAGATAGTCGTACCGCGCCGTCGGACGATAAAAGCCAGCTTGGCGCAATTCCCGATCGAGTTCGCCATTGTCGTTGGAGCCCTGCGGCAATTGCTCGGAGAGCGTGGTCGCCAGATCGTCCGTGAACAATCCCGGGCCACTAGTCGCCACCGAGCCTTGAGCCGAGGCGGCCAGACGTTCGCGAATCGGATCGTATTGCAAGCGCGCCAGCGACAGCAACAACACGAACACCAGACTCGTGATAATCGCAAAGGCGGCGATGCTCAGAACGAGCGGGCTTAGTAGTAATGTCATCATGGCGTATGTCTCGATTGCGGTGCCATCGTAGGCAAAGGTGCAACGTGTTATCTCAAGCGAACTTTAGTAGTCGGATTTCAAAAGGCTGAACACCCACAACGAGCCGATGATCTGCAGCACGACAGCCACAATCATCAGAAAATGACCTTGCGATGTGGTGAGGAAGGCCTCGATATATTGGCGCTGCCAGAACCACATGTAGGTAAGCACCAGCGGTCCCGCCAGCAGGATCAAGATCATCGTGATTCGCCCGGCAGCGGTCGCCGCGCGAAATTGCCGTTGATAACTGATCCGATCGCGGACCACGCGCGCCAAACGTTCGAGCGTGATCGGCAAGCTGCCGCCGGCGCGACGTTGCACCATCAACGTGGCCGCCAAAATGCGCGTTTCCGGCAAAGGGGCACGACGGGTGAGCGAGCGAATGGCCGCTTCCATCGAGAGGCCCATATCCAAGTGCTTCGAGCAACGAACGAATTCATTGCGTAGCGGCTGTTCAACGGTCTCACCCACCAGGCCAATCGCTTGATCGAGCGTTTCGCCTGCGCGCACAGCGCGCGCCAGAATCTCCATCACGTCGGGGAGTTGTTCTTGAATCATCCGGCGGCGGCGATTGCGTTGGATCACGAAGAACACCGTGACCGCCGTCATGCCGACCAAGAAGCCAATCACGCCCACAATCACATGCTGCTGCCAGAGGTAGAGAGCGCCACCTACCAACAATCCCACCGCCACTTCCCAGAGGAACACGGCGTCGGGTGGCTGGTCGGTGCCGTTTTCATTCTCCAGACGTTCGAACCATTGATTGATGCGGCCGAGTGTGCTGGTTGCACGCGGCGCTTCGGGACCCACCGGCAAACGCGGCAACTCGCCGTGATCGTTGGGATCGCGCAACCGATCGGCGATTAACTCGCGACGGCGAATCACCAGATCGCGAATGAGCAGGCAAATCGCCGCGACGAATAACGCCACCGCGATAAAAGCCATGAATGTGATTAAGCGTGGATCCATGATATAGCTCTCTGTTATTAACCAATCAACGATCCGTCATCGTGGCTCCGCAGTGGCAAACTTATAAAATCAACGTGTCGTGTACGACGCTCCGCCGTTGGTGCCGACAAAGCCTGGCATGCGCTCGGTCGGTACACTGAATCGTTGCGGCTGGAACATCTCTTCGCGTAGCGGAACACCCGCGGCGCGAACTCGTTGCAGACACTTCGGCTTATAGCCTGTGGCGAAGAATTCGCCGACCGCCATGCCATCGTTATCCACACCTGTTTGCTCGAAGCCGAAGATGTCCTCTATGCGGTAGCTGCCGTTGCTGTCGGAGACGATTTCCGAAACTTGCATCACGCGGCGAATACCACCAGCCAATCGCGCGGCATGCACGATCAGACTGATGCCAGAGGCGATGTACTGTCGGACGACGGAAATCGGCACTTCGAAGCCGGTCATCGCCACCATCATCTCCATACGGGCGAGCGCGTCCTGCGCGCTGTTGGCATGGATGGTGGTGAGCGAACCGTCGTGGCCGGTGTTCATCGCTTGCAGCATGTCCCACACTTCCGCGCCGCGGACTTCGCCGACCAGAATCCGATCGGGACGCATGCGCAAGCTATTGCGAACCAAATCACGCTGCGTGACTTCGCCTGCACCTTCGGTGTTCGCGGGGCGAGTTTCCAAACGGACGCGATGGCGATGGCGAAGAATGAGTTCGGCCGAATCTTCGATCGTGACAATCCGTTCGCCACTGGGAATATACGTACTCACCGCATTGAGCAGCGTCGTCTTACCAGCACCCGTTCCACCGGAAATCAAGCAGCTAATGCGCGCTTGCACGACCGCCTGCATGAACTCCACCATCTCCGGCAGGATGGAGTGATTGGCGACCAAGTCGTCGATACCCAGCGGATCGACACCAAAGCGGCGAATCGAAACGGTCGGCCCTTCCAGCGCCAGCGGCGGCACGATCGCATTGACGCGCGAACCGTCCGGCAAGCGGGCGTCGACCATCGGACTCACTTCATCGATCCGACGACCCAGCCGCGCCACGATCCGCTGTATGATCCGCATCAAGTGCGTCTCATCGGCAAAGATCACGTCCGTCAGTTGCAGGCGACCGTAGCGCTCGACATACACCGTATAGGGATCGTTCACCAACACGTCGGTGACCGTGGGATCTTGCATCAGTTTTTCGAGCGGTCCCAAGCCGAAGATCTCGGCCATGAGTTCTTCCAGCAAACGCTCGCGATCGATCTTGCCCAGCATTTCCTTGCGCGTGCCGCAGGCTTCGTTGGCCAGCGTTTTGACATAGCGGCGGAGCTGTTGCCGATCGATACGGCCGATCTTGGAAAGGTCGAGCGACTCGACCAACTGCTGATGGATGGACGTTTTGATCTGTTGAAACTGCTGCTCCAGCACATCCACATGCGCTGGCAGTGCGGTTTCATCGTGATCCTTAATCCACGGGGTCTCTTGCTTCATAAGAAGGCTCGCGAAAAGATGAGTTGGGGGTGACGAGAACTCGCCTTCGGAACAATCGAAATCAAACCTGGGAACACGTTGCTAACTAATGACACCGTTAAGCTTGGTCGCCAAAGCGTCGAATTTCCGGCTGATGGAGGCGCGACGGGCGTACTGCTGTAGCAACACGCCTTGGTTGGTGGCTTGGTTCAAGCGGCTGGGGTCATCGGGGATTTGCTCGAGCGCTTTCTGGCCGATCGTCGATTCAATCTGTTGCATGGTCAATTGGCCGGGTTGGCCCCAACGATTGACCACGACCTGCATTTTCTCGCGGGCGATGCCTTGGCGTTCGCAACTCTCGATCGCCCAGCGTGCGCGACGCACGGCGACCACATCGGGGCGAACCACAATCACCACGCGATCGGACAGCTTCATCACTTCCACTTCTTCTTCGCCCAAATGGCTTTCCAGCGCGAAGACAGTGTACGTGTGCAAAAACCGCGCGAGCACCGCCAATTGACGCACCGAGTCGCGCGTCACAAATTCATTGGCGAAGTTCTCGACGCCATTGACCAACACATTCGCGCCGCTGGCATGTTGCGAAAAACCATTGGCCAGACTCATCCGGTCCAACGATTGCCAACGCATGCAAGCATCGCGGGCGGTGTAGTCTGGCGTGACATTCAAAAGCAGCGCCAAGTCGCCAAAATCGCGGGCGATCTCGATCAACGCGGCTTCTTTGGGATGAGCAGCCGCAAACGCGCCTGCCAGATTGCTAGCGACGGTCGTGCCACCGCTACCAGGGAGCGGCGCGAATACCGAGATCACGGTTCCGCGCGGTCGGGGTGCATTGCCTTGATTCATGAGACGATGGATAAGAGTTTCGAGGCCAGATCGAGTCGAAGATTCCGCGATGAAGTCTTGCGCGCCAATTTGCTCGGCGATCGCTTGCTCTTCACCAGCGGCATTACCAATCGCGACGCGCGGTGCCGACACCAAACTAAGCGCTTCGCGAATCCGTGGCAGATCCATGCCTGCAGTATCCGCTTTCACGACCACCAGGCTCACGGGCACTTGCGCCAACCGCGCCGCCAGGTCTTGAGGACTAACACAATCTTCCGAAGCACATTCGCCGCCAGCACCTAGCACCGCCTGGCGAATCTCGCGAACGGGACTGCCCGGGGCGTGTACGACTAGCACTCGCATAAATTGACCCAAACTTTCGTACGCGCTGAGAGGAGATAAGCACCGCACCAACGTGCGGCGGAAAAGTTCATGACATCAATTCGCTAACACCACTTTGCCGATCCAAGCATTCGCAGGCGACAAATCATCCACGAGCGCGAGCGAACTTTCCAGCGCGCCAGGCTGAACGATCGCCACCACGGTTTGCTCGCCGTCGAGGTAGCAGTCTACCACAGTACCTGCCGCGAATCCGCTAATTTTTACCGTATTTGTTTGCGAATTACGCACACCCAGCGGAATGATTTTCTTCTGGCCGATCGCCGCTTGCAGCACTTCGCATAGCTTCGCCGGATCGAGGCGTTGCGCATCCATCAACGCGTGCGTCTGCAACGTCGAAGCCACCAGGTCGCCATCGAGAGCGTCTAAATCTTCGGCCGTTAAACCATCGACCAATTGGCTTGCCAGGCGTGACGTGGCGTCTCGCCCTGCAGCCAGTTGCATCAACCACCCGTTGGCGGCTGATGGCGAACCAAGGTCCAGTCGCAACGCGATCTCCGGGACGCCATCCTCGCCCAAGGCCGCGCTGCCGGTCAGCGTGGTGGCGTAGCGGTCGTTGAACGCGTTCGGCTCCGCCGTCAGTTGCTGCTCCCAGTCGCTGCTCACCAGCGGCAAACAAGGGACCGCCTCCGTGGCCGAAGGACGAAAGCCATAGACCGAGCGTTTCACCACCGCTCGCGAACGGACTTCCACATCCCCCACCGACAAACCAAACATCCGCGCCGTGGTCATATCCATCGCGTTGCCGCGCGCCGTGGAGCGCCCCAAGCTCACTTCCACCACGTCGCACGCCGCCAGTCCGGAATACGCGAGCACACCTGTTTCGCTCAGATGCCCCACCAACACCTCGCTGCCGGCGCTCCCCAGCGCGGGGTCGTTTTCTTGGATGACCAGCGCCGCCTGATTGTGCGCCGTGTCGTGTTGAGCGCGCCACAGTTGCTCGCTCGCCTGGGCATAGGAGGCCGAACTCGGCACATCGAGCCCCAAGTTCGCCAACTGCTTCGCCCCAGCCAGCGCTGCCACATCCGCTTGCCCTTGCAATTGCTGATGCACCAGCGCCATCCGACTCCAATCGAACAGCACCATCGCGATCACGATGAGCAGGCTAATCACCACCAGCATCAGCATCAGCGTCACGCCGCGACGCGAGCGCCGTGGTCGTTGCCGAGACATCGAGTTGAGATGTTGGTGGTTCATTGTCCTTAGTCGCTCCTGGGTTCCCATGCCATCCCTCACACACTAAGGCTTAGGCAACTCCACCTTCTCGGGATCGAG
>JBGSHH010000047.1:0-14712 GCA_041752355.1 Pirellulaceae bacterium
CGCGCGAACAACCAATTGAAGAGCGCCGTGCGTACACCGCCAATGTGCAAATAACCGGTGGGACTAGGAGCGAATCGAGTGCGAACCATGGGCCTGCCTGCGGATAGAGAGTAGCGACGCGATGCCCTCTATTTAAGCGACAAAGCACATCGACGGGGAGGAGGGTTCGGTAGGAAGCGGAGTGGAGAGTGGGGAGTCGGAAGTCCGACGTATTCCCCGAACCCCGAACCCTACAACCTTCAACCTATCACCTTTCCACTACCCCCTATTCCTCATCGTCCTCGTCGTCTTCGTCACGGCCTTGCCGACGGAGGCGTTTACGCTCGGCTTTGGATAGCTTGCGACTATCCGCGGCGGATGTGCCGCTGGGGGCAACGGCGGCCGCAGCGGGGGACTTGTTCGTGGCGGAAGAAACCATCGCCGCCTTGAGCGGTCCACCAGTGCTCGCAGGCGGACTGGCGGACTTGGCAGGCTCTTGATTGTGTGCGGCATCGATGCGCACTTGCTTGCCACCGATGTTCTTCTCGACAGCTTTTTCCGCAACCTTTTCGACAGGTTTCTCGTCTGGCTTGTCGGCGGTCTTCGTGGCGACTGGTTCTTTCGCCTTTTTGACTTTCCGCTCGCGGGGCGGCTTAGGAACGATGAGCCCTTGGGCATCCAAATAAACATAACGGGCGTAGACCAAGGTCGTCGCCCAGATCAGCGTATGGGCAGACAAGAGCACGATCGACATGGCATGCAACGACAGGTCGCCAGGCAGCTTGAACCACTGCATTTTGAGGGCGGCGGCGACGCCATAGCTAGCGAGCGCCACCAACAGCAAGGCGATGGAGCCTTTGCTGCGGCGCATTTCAATTCCCATTCGCAGCGCGACGAAAGTCACAATGGTCGCGGCCACTACCAGCCAACAAAAATCCACGCTTAGACCACGTGCTTCGCCGGAGAATTTTGCGAGGAGTCCACCCACGATTTGATGCAGCCCACTGACGGCGTCCAGGCTAGCCACGACCAGCACAACCGTCGTCGGAATCCAAATACGATAGCGCCCTTTGTAGTCGTCGATGCGATGCCTGCGCAGATTGAAAATCTGCACGCCCATCACCGCCGACCAGGCGAGCAACAACCCGCTCAGCCAGGCACCCATGCTCCCCGCAGCATGCAACGTAAAGGGGGCAAGTTCCGCGCTGCCCACCAGCGCCGCCAACGAAGGGCTTTGCATGTGCAGGAGATTGAGCAAGGCAACGAGTGTCAGCGCCGAAAGCAACATCACCCACAGCGTCCAAGGGCGCGTGGGAATGACCGTCGTGATGGGCGCTTGTTGGGCGGCGAGCGCGGCATCGCTGTAGTTGCGCGTTTTGGCGTTCTTGTCGCGCGTCTTTTTGGGAGTCGGTGGGACCGCTTCCATCTGCGCGGAACCATCATCCATCAAAACGCGGCGACGGCGCTCGTCGCTGTGTCCGGTGCGTCGAAAGCTCATATAAGTTGGGAGAGGGAAGTTGGGCCGGCTCCGCCAGCGGTATTCGCAAGGGTCGCTCTGCCCGTAAGAACTGAGAACGCAGGCCGGCCATCCTTGGCGGCGCATTCCCACGCGCGAACGCAGAACGACACTATCTCAATCGACCAGTTTTGAACGCAAACTGAACTCCAACTCCCGCCGGGTGGAAGCAGTGGCTCGCGGCTTTAAAACCCCACCACTACGATGGGGCACGAAGCCCTAAAACATTGCCAGCATGAAGCTTACAGATCCTGCGTCGGTGCGGCAGCGTCTGATGCGAGAACGCGAAACATCGCGCTAATCCTCGGCCACCACTGAATTGCGCAGCGTGCCGACTTTCTCGATTTCAATTTCGACGACGTCGCCAGGCTTAAGCCAAACGGGTGGTTTGCGGGCCATGCCTACGCCAGGGGGAGTGCCCGTATAGATCAGGTCGCCAGGCTTGAGCGTGACACATTGTGAGAGATAGGCGATGAGGTAATCCACGGGAAAGATTAGTTGGCGAGTGGTCGATTGCTGCATGACCTGGCCGTTGAGTTTGAGTTGGATATCGAGGACGCCGGGGTCGCCAACTTCCTCGGCGGTGACGAGTTCCGGTCCTAAGGGAGCAAAGCTATCGAACGACTTCCCTAACAGCCATTGATTTCCTGGCTTTCCTTTTTGCCAATCGCGTGCGGAGACATCGTGCCCCACCGCATAGCCAGCCACGTAGTCCATCGCCTGTTCGCGTTGGATATGGCGACCTGTCCGGCCCATGATAACGACCAATTCGGCCTCGTAGTCGACTTCGTGGCTCACCTTGGGAAGCACGATATCGTCGCCATCGGCCCGCAAGGTGGAGAGGAACTTATTGAAGACGACCGGCTCCGTCGGAATTTTGGCACCCGTTTCCGCGGCGTGGTCGGCATAGTTCAGACCGATGCAAATGATCTTTTCAGGATTGGTGATCGGCGGCAACAGTTTAACGCTCGCCTTCGCGAAGGCCTGGCCGGCTTGCGTGGCGGCGGCCGCTTTGGCGAGCGCGGCGGGACCTTGTTCAAGCAGCGACTTGAGGCATGTCGGCAGGCTGGCATCGGCCGTCTGTAGATCAACATATCCATCCGCGCGCACACCAGCGACGCGCGGACCGTGGGACGATTGATAAGTGACGAAACGCATGGGAAGGATCGTGGGCTAAGTGGCGGGAATCGAAGTGGGGAGCGGTTCCCCTCGGGAATAGGAGGCAGTATCGCACGCGGCGGTGGACCTCACAACCGGCATGATCGCGCCAGAATACACGTTTGCTACCGCCGCTGTTGTTGAAAGCGTCGATGCGTTTGACGCTCTACCGCTTGCGAACTAGGTTTCCAACGACTTGTTGTTTTCTGCCGCTGATGAAGCGCGCCGAGACCGCCAGCGCATCGAGGAGTTGCGCCGCGGCCTGGCAGCGTCCCGACTCTTGCGATTGATGGAAGCATGGAAACCGAAACCAGACCGCCAACATCTTCGGAATCGGCCGAGCCCCAGAGCGCGCTCGCCCCTTCCAGTGATGCGCAAATTGCGACGTTGTCGAATTTGCTGGCCGATCTCGATGAGGTCGCCACGAGTTCGGCCGCCAGCGATCGAGCGCGGGTGGAGCAAGCCAATCAAAATCGCCTCATTCAAGTACGTTTGGGACTGGCCAGCAGTTTGTACGTGGCGTTGCGCGCCAAACACGCACCGACCGCCGCGCATAGTTTGCGCGTTGCGCTAGGTATGTCGTCCTGGGCGCTGGCGAAGAATCTTAAAGGGTCGGAACTCGATCAGTTGGAAGTCGCCTCGCTCTTGCACGATATCGGTAAGATCGGCGTACCCGACACAATTCTCACCAAGCCAGGGAAGTTGACGCCCGAAGAAGCGATCAGCATCGAACGGCAGCGTCAATTCGGGCAAGACATTCTGCACGGTTGCTGCGCGTCGCCTGAGATTCTGGACATCGTGCGCTATGCACCAGCCTGGTTCAATGGCGAGCGCCCCGGTTTCGATCGCCAAGGCGACCAATTACCGCTGGGCGCGCGGATGGTGGCGATTGTCGACGCCTTCGATGCGATGACGACCGATCACGTTTATCGCCGCGCCATGTCGCGCGAGCGGGCTATCGCCGAGCTATGCGAAGGGGCCGGTACGCAGTTCGATCCGGAGTTGATCAACGAATTCTGCGATCTGGTGCAAGGGGATTTGGTCAAGCTCACGCCCGAGGTCGCCCGTCGCTGGCTGCGGCAGATCGAGCCAGAGCTCGCCAATGCCCCGTGGCGATTCAACCTGCCAAATTCCACCATTAACGGCAGCGATGTCGCCGATTTGCTGTTCCATCAAAAATTGCTCGACGCGATGCACGATGGCGTGATCTTCGTCGACATGAACTTGCAGATCGTGCTATGGAATCGTGGCATCGAACGCCTGACAGGCATTTCGTCGGGGAGCGCGATTCATCAGCGCTGGCTGCCGAGTTTGCTGCAAATGCGCGACGATCGCAATGACGATATTCCCGATGAAGAGTGCCCCGTTCTTTACGCGATTCGTTCAGGCGTGCAGACGCTCAAGCGATTGACGATCGCGGGACGACACGAACGACGATTGTCCGTCGATGTGCATTTGGTGCCGGTCATCAGTCGCGAAGGCATCGCGCATGGCGCGGCGATCTTGCTGCATGATGCTTCGCGGCAGATTACGCTCGAGGAACGCGTGCAAACATTGCACGAGAAGGCGACGCACGATCCGCTCACCAAAGTCGCCAATCGCGCGGAGTTCGATCGCTTCTTGAAGCAGTTTGTCGACGCGCACTTGGAACTGGGGATGCCGTGCAGTCTGATCATTAGCGACATCGATCACTTCAAACGCATCAACGACAACTTCGGCCATCAAGCTGGCGACGAGGCCTTGATCAGCTTCGCTTCGCTTCTGCGCCGCTTCACACGCAGCGGCGACCTGGTCGCCCGATATGGCGGCGAAGAGTTCGTGCTGCTTTGTGCGGATTGCGATAACTCCACCGCGACCCAGCGCGCGGAAGAGATTCGCGGCGAACTGGCGGCCATCGCGCAGCCTTCGTTGTCCGGCAAATGCATCACCGCTAGTTTCGGCGTGACGGAAGTGCAAGGAGGCGACACGCCGGAGACGATGTTGCGTCGCGCCGACCGGGCGCTCTTGCAAGCCAAAGACAATGGGCGCAACCGCGTCGTGCAACTCGGCTCGGGCATTTCGAAACAACCGGAGCAAGTTCCCAACACGTTCAGTTGGATGTCTTGGTTCCGTAGTTCGCCGCCAGGGATGTTGGTGGAACGCAAACTCTGCACCGCCGTGCCGCTGAATATCGCCGTCGAGAAATTGCGCGGCTTTTTGGCCGATCATCATGCCGCCATCAATTCGATCGACGAGACGATGATCAACTTCACGATTGATGGTCAATACGTACCACAATCGCGCCGCGGCAACGATCGCCCCATCTCGTTCATGGTCTCGATGCGTTTCGAACAAGGCAAGATCAAACCGCAAGGCCGCAGCACCAGCACGATGCTGCGGACGGTCGTCTACGTATCGGTACGTCCCCGTCGGCACCGCGATCGTCGGCGGCAAGATGTCACCGATCGCGCGAATCAGTTGGTCTATAGCTTGAAGGCGTATCTCATGGCCCACGACATGACCGCTCCCGAACCGGCCGCCGAAGTGAATCGACCGAAGCATTCGCCAAGCTTAATGAATTGGATTTTCGGCGGGAAGAATCGCCGCGATGAACGGTAAGCCTCATCAACTAAGTGTCGGGGAACCTGAATTCTCCCGGAAAAGCAAGGACGGCGGAGGGAGTCGCTGACGCTTCCAGATCGATGGAATGAAGCTCTGCCGGATTGCCACCTGGGCGGTGATTCCGTATTCTTAACGAGACATATCTGTCGCTCTCGCCACCGTTAAGAAGGATGACAACATGGCCTACGAACTCCCCAAACTACCGTATGCTTACGACGCTCTGGAGCCGCACATCGACGCGCGGACGATGGAGATCCATCACACCAAGCATCATCAGGCGTACATCAACAACGTCAATAACGCCATCGCCGGCACCGACCTGGAAAAGAAGACGGTCGAAGCGCTGATCAGCGATCTGGCGAGCGTACCTGAGAACATTCGCACGGTCGTTCGCAACAACGGTGGTGGTCACGCCAATCACTCGCTGTTCTGGATCATCATGGCGCCCAATGCAGGCGGCAAACCAAGTGGCGAACTGGCCGCCGCAATCGATGCCGCTTGCGGTAGCTTCGACGCCTTCAAGGAACAATTCGCCAAGGCCGCGACGACGCGCTTCGGCAGCGGTTGGGCCTGGCTCAGCGTCGCTGGCGGCAAGTTGCAAGTCGAAAGCACTGCCAATCAAGATAGCCCTTTGATGGAAGGTCGCACGCCAATCCTCGGTCTGGACGTGTGGGAACATGCGTATTACCTGAACTATCAAAACCGTCGCCCTGATTACATCACGGCGTTCTTCAACGTCATCGACTGGAACGCCGTCGCCGAACGCTTCGCCAAGGCGAAGTAGTTTAACGAAGACGGGCAAGAGTCAATCACCGCAAAACCCTGTCGCATTCGGCAGGGTTTTGTCGTGTATATGAGAAAACAATGAAGGAGGCTAACCACGGAGTCACAGAGGGCACAGAGAGGAAAAAGTGGATGGGAGAAAGTGAATGGAAATAGACAAGGTTTCTTTTGGCGACCAGAACAATCCAATGTTTTCTGGCCTTCTCTGTGCCCTCTGTGACTCGGTGGTTAGCACCCTATTTCGCAATTTCTCGCAGTCCTTGCTACAATCAACCCCATGGCGAAATCACGTCCCATCTCGCGGCGGCAACTCCTGCAGGCAGGTGGCGTGGGATTGTTCGGCTTGACGCTACCGCAACTCTTGTCGCAACGCGCGCTGGCTAACAAATCATCGCTCGTCAAGCCGGGCCCAGCGAAAGCGGTGATTCTGCTTTTTATGTGGGGTGGACCGGCACATCAAGACACCTGGGACATGAAGCCGGAGGCGCCGGTTGAGATTCGCGGGCAATTCAAGCCGATCAGCACGAACGTCGCTGGTCTGCAAATCTGCGAGCATTTTCCCAAACTGGCCAAACGCTGCGACAAGCTGGCAATCGTGCGCTCGATGACGCATGGTGACGTGAATCACACATCCGGCACGCATTACCTGCTCACAGGCCAACCACCGCCAGCCAATGGCGACTTGAAAGCTGGCTGGCCCAACATGGGGGCGGTGCTGGCGAAACTTGGTTATGGCCAAGGTCCGTTGCCGCCGTTCATTTCGATGCGGCCGAAGCTCCCCAACGATGTGCCGCGTTTTGTTGAGGAGTCGCAAGGACAATTCGCCGCCTGGCTTGGCGCGCAATATAACCCGCTGAACATCGACGCCGACCCCAACGCGCCCGATTATCGCGTCGATGAGTTTCAATTGCGCGCGGAACTTTCCGTCGATCGCTTGACCGACCGCAAGGCGCTGCTCGCGCAGCTCAATCAATCGCAACAACAAATGGCGGAAGCGCCGGCGCTGGCGGCCGTCGGTGCGCACTATCAACGGGCCTATGATGTGCTGCAATCGGCCGTAGCTGGCAGCGCGTTCGATCTATCGCAGGAGAAAGACGCAATGCGCGATCGCTACGGTCGCAATCCACATGGGCAGTCGGTGCTGCTTGCGCGGCGCTTGGTGGAACGGGGCGTGCCATTGGTGACTTGCTATTGGCCGAGCGATGGCATCAAGAATGTTTCGGTCTATTGGGATACGCACAGTCGCAACTTTACCGACCTGAAAGAACGCTTGATGCCACCTGCCGATCAAGCTTTCTCGGCATTGCTTGATGACTTGAGCGAGCGCGGCCTGCTCGACGAAACGTTGATCGTTTGGACGGGCGAGTTTGGCCGCACGCCACGCGTTGGCCAGCGCAACAGCGATGCCGGAGCAGGTGCCGATGGTCGCGATCATTGGCCCAATTGCTTCACGTCGGTCCTGGCAGGCGGTGGCATTCGGGGCGGGCAAGTGTACGGAGCTTCCGATCGGCATGCTGCGTATCCCTTGGCGAATCCCGTCGCGCCGGTCGATTTGGTCGCCACCATTTATCATCAGCTTGGCCTGCCAGAGCATTTGGAATTACACGATCAACAAGGGCGACCGCTGGTGGTTTGCCCTGGCGAAGTGATTCGCGAGCTGGTGGGGTAAGCACGCGAACCCGCCTCGGCATACCCCTGGTCGATCTGCTAAACTGAGCGAGCGTCTTCGCCCTCCCGCCTACCTGGAAGTCCCACCGATGCGATTCCCCTTGGTGCTTGCCTCAATTGCCCTCACGTTCCTCTGTTGGGGTGCTTATGGCCCGGTGCTGCATGTGGGACAAGCGGAACTCGGCGCGGCCATGAAGCCCAGCAGCTTGCGGCCGTTTATCTGCGTCGGGCTGGCCTACTTTTTGATCGCGGTCGTGGTACCCATCGTCATGCTGCGACTGCAAGGCGAGAAAGGCAGCTGGACCTTCTCCGGCACGATCTGGTCGATCACGGCCGGTCTTGTCACGGCCATTGGCGCGCTGGGCATCATTCTCGCCTTTAAGTTCCGCGGCAATCCAATTTATGTCATGCCGCTGGTCTTCGGTTGCGCGCCGGTGGTCAATACATTCGTCACCATGGCCATGTCGCGCACCATGAAAGAAGCGGGGCCGATCTTCTATGCCGGTGTGATCGTGGCGGCAACCGGTGCCGCCGGCGTGATGTTTTTTAAGCCGACCGCGACGAACATCGACGTGGTGGAAAGTACCGATGGCATGATTACGGTGAGGCTGGCCGATATCGCGCACAAAAAGAACACCTCCTGGGGACCGATGACGCTCGACGAACTCAAATTGCCAGAGAACGAGAGGGCGCTCGGCCTCTACAACAAGACCCGTCCTCTCACCGCCAGCCAATGGATGAAAGTCTTGCTCAGCATCGGCCTCACCGCCGTTTGCTGGGGAGCGTATGGGCCGATGCTGCACAAAGGCCAGATTAAGATGGGCGGGAGCCGCTTGCGACCGTTCTTGTGTGTCGGAATTTCGTACTTATTGATCGCGGTGCTGGTGCCTCTGGCGATGACACCGATGTTTCCCGAGGCGGGCTCGTGGACGGTCGTAGGCACGCTGTGGTCATTGGCCGGCGGAGCGCTGGGGGCCTTGGGCGCGCTGGGGATTATTCTGGCGTTTAACTTTGGTGGTAAACCCATCTTCGTGATGCCGCTGGTATTCGGTTTCGCGCCGCTGATCAATACGTTTATCACAGTCGCGGAAGAAGGCACCTCGACCAACCTGTCGCCGTTGTTCTTCGGCAGCTTGCTACTTGCTATCGCTGGCGCGGTGACCGTGCTGCTCTTCGCGCCCAAATCGCATCCACCTGCGGGTGGCGCGAAATCAAGCGAAGCCGTTGGGAAAGAGAAAGTCGCCGCAGCGCACTAGTGCATAGTTATGACACCGATCGAACGCATGCATCAACTCGATACGCTCTTGAGCCACGTGTGGATGGTGCGCGCGTTCCTCAAGCACAGCGACGAAGCGGCGGAAGACGACGAACTGGCCAGCGTGCATCGTGAACTCTACGACTACATGCTCGCGCTGGGCGCGCCGCTGAAAGCGAACGATCCCGAGGAATACTTCAAGCTCGCCCACAAGAAGTTCAGCAAACTGCGACAGGCGACAGAGTTGTTTCGCGAGATTCAGCCGGAGATTTCCGGACATACGAACTTTCAAATGGCCGCCCAATCGCTGACTGCCGCTGTGGCGGAGATCGGTGAGCTATTGGAAGGCAAGCAGCCCACAAAAGCTCACCGCGAACACGCCGAGCAAGGCGAGGATTGATCGCTCGACTCACGTGCCGCGCGTCAGTCCGAACCATTCGATATGCTTGCGAGGGCAGAAGACGAAGCCGTGCTCCTCACAATAGGGCGCTAACCAACGCCCGGTGTTATTGAGTTTTTCCAGGCTGGTTCCTTGTGGCATGAGCAGCACGCGACCGCGTTCCGCTTCGGGAAACTCCCTGAGGTAGATTTCCACGTCCTTCGTATCGGCAGGCGATTCGATGACGAACTTGAGTTGATACGGATGCTCGGCCAGCAAATGATGGATCACCGCCGGTACATGGCGGGTCCGCTCGTGGCGTTCGCTCCATTGGCCGGCCTGTTCGAGCGTAGGTGTCGAGTTGGCCCGCTTGGGACTGATCGACATCAAATCGCACGGTAGCGCCAGGTAGAGCGTGCCAGCGGTTTCGATGGTGATATGCAATTCGAGCTCGCGCAACGCTTCGCACAGCGGCACCAGTTCGGCGAACAGCATCGGCTCGCCGCCGGTCAGCACCACATAACGGCAGTCGAGCGCTTGCACGTGGCGCACGATTTCCGGCACCGCGAGATCATCCCCTTCTGGCTGCCACGACGTGAATGGCGTATCGCAAAACCAACAGCGCAAATTGCAGCCACTGGTGCGCACGAAGACACTTTCGGTGCCTGTGAGCAAACCTTCGCCTTGGATCGATTTGTAGATTTCCGCGACTCGCATCCCCTCCCCTTCGCGCCGAATCCCTCATCATGCCACAATGCGGAAAAACCCGAAAGGAGAGCACATGGGCACCCCCTACATCGATATGCTAGAAACCTTCGACAATCAGTTTCCCGAACGCGATTACAGCATCGAAATCGTCTGCCCCGAGTTCACGTCCGTCTGCCCCAAGACAGGCCAGCCTGATTTCGGCACGCTGACGTTCACGTACACGCCGGAAAAGAAGTGCGTGGAACTCAAAAGCCTGAAGATGTATCTGCAGCAGTTCCGCAACGAAGGCATTTTCTACGAAAATGTCACGAATCGCATCTTCGACGACATCATGGAGGCACTCGCGCCGCGAAAGTTCACGCTCGTCGCCCGGTTCAGCGCGCGCGGTGGAATTTCCACCAATGTGACCGTCACCAAGTAACGCGTCTTGCAATCTCCCCAGGCAGGCTTCATGCTGTGGGCTTCCCACGGAGCAATATCCCATGCAAATCGATATCGCGGACACCAAGCAGGAACTCGGCAAGCGCGCTGCCAGTGCCGGAGCGGCACTCATTCGTCACGCGATCCAAGCCCAAGGCGCCACTAATATCATCCTCGCGACCGGCGCGTCGCAGTTTGAGATGCTCGGCGAGTTGGTGAAGCAGCCCGGTATCGATTGGTCGAAGGTGACAGTATTCCATTTGGACGAATACGTTGGCATGGAGATCACCCATCCGGCCTCGTTTCGCAAGTATTTGAAAGAGCGGTTCGTCGATCAATTGCCGCAACCTGTCGCCGCGTTTCACTACATCAGCGCCGAAGGAGACTGCCACGCGGAATGTCGCCGACTGGGCGAATTGATCGCCCAACATCCGATTGATGTCGCGTTTATCGGCATCGGCGAGAATGGGCATCTGGCGTTCAACGATCCGCCTGCCGATTTTGAAACCAACGACCCGTACATCGTCGTCGATCTCGACGACGCTTGCCGCCAGCAACAGTTTGGCGAAGGTTGGTTTCCGACGTTCGACGCGGTGCCGACCAAAGCCATCTCGATGGCGATCAAGCAGATTCTCAAGTCCAAGGAAATTGTTTGCAGCGTGCCAGACGATCGAAAAGCGAAAGCGGTGCAAGGCGCAGTGGAAGGACCAGTAACGAACAGCGTGCCGGCTTCGATCTTGCAAACGCACGCCCATACCACGATCTATCTCGACGGCCCCGCGGCGTCGCTCCTGAAGAAGTAACTCGCTACTCCTACCACGGAAGTCCCCTTCATCATGCCTGATCAACCGAAAGTCATTCTCTCCGCGTTGGCGGATGAAGCGGCCTTGCACAAGACGGCGGAGCAGCAGTTTGCGGCCATTGCGGCGCTCGGCTTGCAGTATTACACGATTCGCTTCATCGACGCCGGCCTAGGCGTGAAGAATGTGATGCAACTTACCAAGGGTGAAATCGCCAAGATTCGCCATTGGGAAGCGGAGTATGGCCTGAATGTCACCAGCATCGGTTCGCCGATCGGCAAAGTTAAACTGCTCGACGTCGAAGATGGCACTAAGAATCGATTCGTGCCGTTCAAGAAGTATCTCAAGGAAGTGCAGCAAGCTTGCGATCTCGCACACGCCTTTGAAACGAAGCTGATTCGCGGCTTCTCGTTCTATCATCCCAAAGGTTCCGATCCGCGCGAGCACTTGGCGCAAACGGTCGATCAACTCGGGCAAATTGCGGAGACCTGCCACCGCAGCGATCTGACGTATGGGCTGGAAGTGGAAGCAAATCTCGTCGGGCAGACCGGCGATCTATGCGCGGAGCTGCACAAGCAAGTCGATCATCCGGCGATGCTGTTGATCTACGACGGTGCGAACATCGTCACCCAAGGCTTTAGTGCCAGCGAGTGCCTGGCGCAATTCCAAGCCATGAAAAAAGGGCTCGGCTGGCTGCATATCAAGGACTATCGCAATCCGCCCGGCATGGCCAAGACCACGCATGTCGATGAAGAAGCGCTCAAGCATTTTGTCCACTGCGATATCGGCGACAGCGGGCATGAAGCGGTGCTGCGCGACTTCAAGGATCTGATTCCTAAGTTGGAAGCGAAGCTCAAACGCCGTGGCATTCCCGGTGTGTTCTTGGATCTGGAACCGCATGTGCGCGGTGGCGGACAGTTCGGCGGCTTTAGCGGTCCCGATGGAATGGGCGTCGCCTTACGGGCGCTCTGCAAAGTGCTGGATTACGTCGGCATTGGCTACCATCTGTACGACTACGACGACATCGTCGCCTCGCGCGGCATGTAGCGCTCTGCCTTTGTTCGCGACGCGAACAAAATAATACCCAAAGACAATCGGATCGCGGTGTAATCCACGACGGGGAGCCTCTCATGCAAGTCGCCGACAAAGCAGCTCTCATCACCGGCGGAGGGACAGGTGTGGGACGGGCGACGGCGCTGGCGCTGGCCAAACTGGGCTGCAGTGTGGCGATCAACTATTCCCGATCCCAGTCGGAAGCGGAGCAAACCGCCGCCGATGCCGAAAAGCTGGGCGTGAAGGCGATCGCCGTGCAAGCCGATGTGGCCGATGACGCGGCAGTGCGGGCGATGGTCTCGCAAGTGGAACAAGCATTCGGTCGTCTGGATATGCTCGTGAACAGCGCCGGCACGACGCGTTTCATTGCCCATCAAGACCTAGAGAAAGTTACGGACGACGACTGGACCCGCATCATGGCCGTCAACGTGCAAGGACCTTTCCATTGCATTCGCGCCGTGAAAGACGCGCTCCTGCGCGCAGGTGGCGGCGAGGTGGTGAGCGTCGCCAGCGTGGCAGGCATTCAAGCCAGCGGAAGTTCGATTCCGTATTGCGCCTCGAAAGCGGCACTGCTCAATATGACAATCGCGCTCGCCCGCGTGCTGGCACCGAAGATTCGCGTGAACGCCGTCGCGCCCGGCTTCATCACCGGACGCTGGTTGGAACAAGGCTTGGGTCGCGAAGCCTATGACAGCACGAAACAAGCCTTCGAAAACCGCCTGCCGTTAGGACAGGTCTGCACTCCGGAGGACATCGCTATGGCTATCGTCGGCATCATCACCGGTTCCGATGTCATGACCGGCCAGACCGTCGTCGTCGATGGTGGACAATGCATCGCCCAGTGGCAAGCTTCCATCGGTCGCTGATTCCTCAACCATTTCTGGCTCCATTTCTGACTCCGCTGGGGCGGCGAAAAACTCCTCGTTGACCGTTTCCTGTTCCTCGAATAAAGCGGTTTCCTCGACATTGTCTTCCGCCTCCGCAACGACTTGATCAGCAGCCATTTCCTCGGCGACCGGCAACTCCTCGAGCGTCACTAGCGCGCCAATATCGGTTGTCGCTGGAACCTCCGGCAATTCGATTGGCTCGTCACGGACGAGCATGGGTGGCGCATGATGCGGCGCCAATTCTTCTTGCGTCCGTTGTTCCAAACGTTTCTCTGCCTGTTCCTCGCGGGCGACTTTGCGCCAAATCGCATAGGCTTGATACCACCACCAGGCGGCGGAAGCGGTCGCAGCGACAGTTCCGGCATACGCCAACTTAAAGCCAAACTGGCTCGCTAGCCAATACGAGCCGAACGCGGCCGCTGTCGAAATCAACGCGAACGTGTATTTGGCGTAGGCGAGTCCGCGTCGCTGCCGCTTGCTGCTCGTTTCGATAGCGGTCCGCGCGCTGCTGTTGGCCAGATCGCGCATCGCCGCGAGATTTCTGGTGAGTTCGGGAGCCGTGCTGCGGGGGACGTAAGTCTGGAAGTCGAATGGCTCGTGCGTCTCAGAGTGCGACAAGTCCTCATGCGGTATCGAGTAATCGACCATCTTCTCTGGTTCGGGAGCAGGTGCTTTGACCACTTTCAACGCGACGGGCGGCCCGGTATGCGTCTTCGACACTTCGCTATCACCGCTGACGCGCATCAGCAGGCGTTGCATGTAGGATTCGATCGAGTCATCGTCTTCGGCCACCATGGGCGGTTGGGGCGTGGGAACTTCCGCCGGCACGAGCGACTTCCACGCTGGTTCGGGAAGTTTCGATTCCTCCGCTTCCGACTCCGCATCATCATCATCTTGCCACAGGCCGCTGGCGCTCAGTCGGGCGATCACGTCCGAGGCGCTCGTGGGCATAAATGGGGGCTCCTCCACCGCCGGCTCGGAGGCTTCGGGCTCAAAAGTCGTTTCGAGAGCGGATTCTTCAACCGGGCCGACATCCCCTTCCGTTGCCAATCGTTCGCGTTCCCCATACCAGTCGGCGCGTTCCGCTTCCAAAGCTTGGCGTTCCGCCGCGATCCCATCGCGCATCGCCAGCAACTCCGCGAACGCGGCCCGTCGTTCTTGTTCAAGCGCCGCCCGCTCCGCCGACAGATCGATGTCGTCGCTTGCTGGCACATCGACAACGAGTGATTGCGCGTGCAATTCTTCCAACGATTCCTGTTCTTGTTGCAAGCGTGCTTGCAAAGCAGCCAGTTCTTCGCGCTCCCGCGCCAGGGCTTGCTCCCTTTCCGCATGACTGGCGGCTTGATTGTCAAGTTCGGCGCAACGCTGTTCGCAAGCGCGCTCCCAGTTCTCGCACTCGGCTTGCCAATCAGCGCGTTGCTTTTGCAATTCTTCGTCGGCCACTAAGAGCTTTTCGGTTTCGGCGTCGAGCTCGCGCGCGGCCGCTTCCAACTCCTTGCGCAGTT
>JBGSHH010000048.1:0-5729 GCA_041752355.1 Pirellulaceae bacterium
CGGCGCTGCGAATCACGCTATGTCGACGCCCAAAGCGTAACGACACGAACGAATTCGAGTGATAAAAAGACCGGGAATTTGTTGAGTGCAAGCGTAGGTGGGGTAACCGCTCGCGGGCCAGAATCCTTCATAGGACGTTTAAGCCTCAAGCCAGGCTTCCAACGCATGAAGGGCGGAGAATCCGCAACCCAGGGGGATGAGAACGTCTCGGGTTCTGCCAAATATGCACTTCGCCTTTAAGTGTATCCGATAGGGTGTGGGGCGGGAAGTGGCAAAACTTAGGTATTGTCACTCTCAAGTTTGCGGAAGACACCGATGGGGCAGACATTTCGGTCTCCCTTCCCACACGAACCCGCAGCGTCAGCGAGGAATCGGGGGGATCCCACACTAACCCGAAGCGTCAGCGAGGAATCGCGGGGGGAACCTCGCGCAAGCTTGATTTTAAGCTGGCTGCGCGGTCTGCTATTTCTAGCCTCCAACTGGGCAAGGTTGCGGCGGCTTGAGCGAAGTCCATCCATGATTGTCTCTCCAGCTGTTTCACGACGTCAGGCGATCGCCTTCACACTGGCTTACACTGCGTTGTCGTGCGGTGGATCGACGAGCCTCGCGGTCGAACCGGCGGATAAGCGTTACAAGATATCCGCTGCGGAAGCGAAGCGCGTTTTAGCGAAGCTGCGACCGCTGCATGAAAAGAAAAAGCCGCCCCAGCCAGGCGATTGGCTCAAGGAGCATCCCGAGAAAGGGCAGTCGTTCGCGGAGTTCTTGCAAACGCATCCCCGCCCCGCCTACGAGAACTATCGCAATTTGTATTTGCAGCCGCTGGGCAAGTTCTCGGACGAAGAGCAAAAGGTGCTGGCAGCCACGGGCGAGTGCCTGCAACACTTCTTTGGTTTGCCGGTCATCACCAACAAAACCCTGTCGCTCGATGACTTACCAGCGGAAGCGCGGCGCGTGCATCCCTCGTGGCAAGTTCCGCAGGTCCTCTCGACACATCTCCTGGACAAAGTGCTCAAGCCACGCCGTCCGCGCAATGCGGCTGCGGTGCTGGGATTGACGTCGTCCGACCTCTGGCCCGGTGAAGGCTGGAACTTCGTCTTCGGTCAGGCGTCGTTGGTCGATCGGGTCGGCGTCTGGTCGATTTACCGTAATGGCAAGATCGATGGCACGGATGACGAACGACGCCTGTTTTTACGTCGCACGTTGAAGACCGCCTTGCACGAAACGGGACATATGTTTGGAATTCCACACTGCATCGCCTATGAGTGCGGCATGAACGGCGCGAACAATCGCGACGAAGGCGATCGTCAGCCGCTGGAGTTCTGCCCCGAGTGTCAAGCGAAGCTCTGGTACACCTGCGGCATTGGGCCGCGCGTGCGATGCGCCGCTTTGCTCGACTTCGCGATTTCGCACAAGCTCGAAGATGAAGGCAAGTTCTGGGAACGCAGCCTGGCAGTGTTGGAGAAGTGAGCGATCCCTCTGGGCCTCCTGCCGCTCTTGGTATTCCGCTCTCCGCTCTTCCCTATCTCTCCCATAGCTTTCCTCCCCCTTGTCCCTGCCGCCTGTTAGCTTCTAATAATGACTGACGGCGACGTCAATGGCCAAGCATAACCCCAGCAAGGAGTTTCACTGTGAGCGTTTTGGTTCAACAACCAGCACCTGATTTCAAAGCCCAGGCCGTTTTGCCTGACGGTTCGTTCAAGCAAGTAAGCTTGAGCGACTACAAAGGCAAGTATGTCATTCTGTTCTTCTATCCGCTCGATTTCACCTTCGTCTGCCCCACCGAGATCATTGCTTTTAGCGATCGGGCGCAGGAATTTGAAGCGGCTGGCGTGCAGCTTTTGGGTTGCTCGATCGATAGCCATTTCTCGCACTTGGCTTGGCGGAACATGCCGCGCACCGAAGGGGGCTTAGGCGATCTTCAGTATCCGTTGGTCGCCGACCTGAACAAGGAAATCGCCCGCAGCTATGGCGTGCTGCTCCCTGGCGGGATCGCGCTGCGTGGTTTGTTTCTCATCGACAAGACCGGCATCGTACGCCATCAGGTGGTGAACGATCTACCGCTGGGTCGCAGTGT
The DNA here is from genome assembly GCA_041752355.1 of Pirellulaceae bacterium. Taxonomy (GTDB): domain Bacteria; phylum Planctomycetota; class Planctomycetia; order Pirellulales; family Pirellulaceae; genus JAEZGD01. The sequence continues at coordinate 2,075 of JBGSHH010000048.1, forward strand.
CGATGAAGCCTTGCGCATGGTGCATGCTTTGCAATACTTCGAGACGCATGGCGAAGTCTGCCCCGCCAACTGGAAAGCAGGCGCCCGCACGATCAAGGCGAACGTGAAGGACAGCAAAGAGTTCTTCGCGGCGGAATATGCGAAGTAAGAGATGCGACCTTAGAACATGCCAAAAGCCTGCGATGAAAGTCGCAGGCTTTTTTGCTAGGCAGGCATTGCCGCCCCATCTGCTGACATACGATTAAGGGATCTTCTCGCTGCTGGTGGTGGCGGGAGCGTGCGTCGGCGGAGTGGTTGGTGGCGGGACTGGATTTTCCGGCGCGACGGCCGAGTTATCAACGCCGCCACAACCAACGATCGCGAGCGTGACGCAGCACAGTAGCAGCGCGGATAAGATGCGGTTCGACACGTTGATTACCTCTTGAATTGAGAACTAGCGCGCACGTTCATCGCAGGCTGGGGTCTTGCACCACTTCGCCTTCGCGAATGCCGCTGATGTATTTAAGTGTATCGATCGACACTTGATCGTTGAGTGCCCGAACTGAACCATCGGCGTAGCAAAACTGCGCCAAGTCGCCGTGGAAGCTGCAAAACTGGGCCCATTGTTTCTCCTTGCCACCCAGACCGGGAAAGACCGCCATGCAGCCGCTTCCCATCCAGCTATGCGCATACAAGCGTTGATTCTTGTCGTCAAATCCGCCAGCGCATTCACCAAACATCAGCGTGTTGCTGGAACCATCGCGAATGTCCGATAGGTTGTATTCCGAACGGGCATGGAAGCAACCCTTCAAGGCGTCGGCGCTGGGGACATCGATAATGCCATAACCGCCTGCCACGCCGATGTAGTTGGTCCGTCCCAGCGCGTTGCCACCATCTTTGTTGGCCACCAGGTAACCCGCTAGCGTGGCCAGACTTTGCGGCGCATCGTAGTAAGTGTTCAAGCAGATGATGGTCCCTTCGCTCGAGCGATAGGGATTATCAGAAGGGCAAATGAAAATGCCGAGGCGGTATTGCGCGGCGGTGTAGGTGGGCGTATGGCTGGTCCAGGTTGGGGCGCGCTTGTCGATGCGCTTTTCGATCGTGATCTGATCGTAAACCGCTTGCTGTTCGGCATACGGTAATAAAAAAGCCAGCACGCCCACGCACTGATCGTTACCGATGTTCTCTTGCGCAGGCACCGGACCCAGATAGCCTGGGGGAAGTTTTTCATTCGCGGAATGAAAGTTGTGTGCCGCTAGACCGAGCTGCTTCAGGTTGTTCATGCACTGCAAGCGTCGGGCAGCCTCCCGTGCCGCTTGCACGGCAGGCAGCAACAGCGCGACGAGGACGCCGATGATGGCGATCACCACCAGCAATTCGACCAGCGTGAATGCCGCGCGAGCGCGCAGCGGCTGGTTGTTGGATATCGACATGAAATAGTACCCCCGTTCGCACCGCTCCGCAGCTTCCTTGCATTGTAGCCGGTGGTTGGGGGCATGCAATCAAGAGGGCGGTGGTAGGTTGCTTCTGCGGAATGGTCCTCCCAGCCGTCATGAGTGGCACAAACGCTACGAGCAAATCAACCTGAAACGGATCATCGTAGGAGTGAATCCACCTGCCAGCGGGTGCAGAGCCGGGAGATTGTCATTTTGACACTGCCAAGGTGACAGGTACAACCGACCAAGTCGCGTCGGTGGCACTTGGCTGGTGGGCGTAACGCGTGTTTTTCGCGGGAATTCCGCCTGAATCCTATCTGCTGGGAACTGGCACGCGACTTGCGTTCCTACTGGTGCCTAACAGGAAAACTATCCATGCAGGATAGATACGTAGTTGTTCATAATGGTCACTTGCGAAAGGAGGGTTTGGTTATGGTGTATGCAATTCCGAAGACTCGTTTTGGCGCAATGTTGCCGCAACCGTTCGACGCCGCCGGTCGCGAGATGAGTCATCTCTTCGACGCCTTGTGGAACTCCGTGCAGAACGGGCAAACCGCGGAGCGAACGTGGTTTGCGCCGGCCGCGCTCTGGGAAGAAGGCGATTGCTTTCACGTCGAAGCGGATCTGCCGGGCGTGCAACGCGAGAGTCTCGAATTGACGCTGGAGAAGAACATTCTGCGCATCTCCGCGGAACGTCAGGCGCCGGAAGCAGAACGAACCTATTGGCACAACGAGCGTGCCTTTGGCCGCGTCGAGCGTTCCATCACCTTGCCTGAAACGGTCGATCCCGATTCGATCGAGGCTTCGCTAAAAGATGGCGTGCTACTCGTCAAACTGCGCAAGCGTCCTGAATCGCTTGCCAAACGAATCGAGATCAAGTCGTAAGCCGAAAGATTGCCTAATGAATGTTGCTTCCGTCGAGCCGCTGGCCAGCCCGGCGGCTTGGCGGAACGTATGCGGTGCCTGCCCACGTATTCTTCGGGAAACTCGGAGTCTACCCCAGGCAACCGCGCTGCGTGATGACGTACTCCTCCACCACTTGCCCGCCGAGGAGATGCTCTTGCACGATCCGCTCCAGCACCGGCGGGTCGCAGCGACCGTACCAAACCCCGTCGGGATAAACGACGACAATCGGCCCGCCGTGGCAAATGTCGAAGCAGAGCGCCGGGCTTTGAAACGTGCCACCTTGCTTGGAGAGCTGGAGCTCTTTCAATCGACGCTTGAGATACTTATACGCCTCCGCCATTTGTTTTTTGTCGGCGCACTTCGCCGTCTTCTTGTCGTAGCAGAGCAAAATATGCCGCTGGGCGATGTCGATCTTTAGCTTATGCGAGGCTCGCCGCGCGGCTTCCAACTCCTTGCGATCACGGGCGGATGGACCAGATGGGTCGTGAGGTTGATCGGTCATGCGAGGTGGTTGTGCGGGGCGAATGAATCAAGTTCAGATGTACAGCCAGTTCTTCAATCCTAGTCGAAAGATAATCCATAAGGCAGCGTAAGCTTCCTTGGAATTGATCTTCGATTGTCCTCGCTCGCGATCGGCGAAGACGATAGGCGATTCGCCGAACTTCGCTCCCAGCCGCTTGAGATGCCAGAGAATTTCTTCCTGAAACGAATAGCCGCGCGAACGGATCTTATCGAAATCGAGCTTTTTCAGCAGTTCCACCCGAAAGCAGCGAAAGGCCCCGCTGCAATCTCGCGATTTCAAACCCAAGCTCCAGCGGGCGTAAAAATTCACCAGCTTGCTCATCATCTGGCGTTTGAAAGGCCAACCTTCGGTGCCGCCGCCGGGGACATACCGCGAGCCGATCATCACATCGACCGCTGGGCCGCTTGCCGGGTCCATGCCTGCGATCAGATTGGGGACGTAGCGTGGGTGATGGCTGAAATCGGCATCCATATTGAGCATGTACCGATAGTCGTGCTCGATGGCGTATTTCATCGCCGCGATTGTGGCGGTGCCAAGTCCCAGTTTGCCGGCGCGGTGCAGGCAATGGACACGCGGATCTTTCGCCGCTTGCTCGTCGCACCACTGACCGGTGCCGTCGGGCGAGTTATCGTCGATTACCAGCAGATCGACTTCCGGCGCCACGGCGAAGATCGCCTCGGCCAGCAGCGGCAGGTTTTCAATTTCGTTGTAAGTGGCGACGGTGACGAGCGTCTTGGTATTGTTTCCCACGCTGGCGATCCTTCTGGGTGCGGTCCTTGGAGGGAAGGAATCGTAACATGGCGAGGGGAAT
>JBGSHH010000049.1:0-5166 GCA_041752355.1 Pirellulaceae bacterium
AGCATGAGCGTCACTGAAAACGCTTGCCACAAGCTCCAGCGAGCCTCTACAATCGACCCCCGTACTCCAAGTTGCCCCGGCAACAAAGTTCAACGCCCGATCTATGCGTCCGAGTACAGCCGCATAGATCGCAATTCGTTAGCCCGCTAAGCCATGCCGAATCCCAATATCAAACAACGACTGTCGGCGATTCGTTGGGACGATTACACACACCCTTGCTACGCAAGCTCGGCTCCCGTACCTGCCCTGATTTACAGGTTGTTCGATTCCCATGCCGACGATTGCTATGATGCCGCGAAAGAGCTTTGGAATTTCGTCGCACATCAAGGGAGCGTCGGATCAAATTCGGTCCCGACACTTCCGTTTCTAATCGATCGCATAAAACTTGAGCCACCATTACTTGTATTGCAAGAATTGACTGAGATTATCTTCTACTTCTCACAACACCTTGAACCGCCAGATACCGACAAATGGTCAGCTCTCGAAAGGGATGTTGCCAAACGCTCATTCAACTATCCCGACGACTACCAATGGACGCATTCGTTACGAAACGAAATGCATAAACACACCGAATTATTTCGCGAGCTTGCCGATCACCCGGATGAAGATGTGGCAGGATACGCTGAAATGATCCTTGAAAACCTTCATAAAGTGTCATCCGATACCGGACCGGAAATCGCGGGATAACAATGTGTTGCACACGGAGCGGCGGGCGGCGTCGCACCTGATGTCAATGTCGTTCACCGCCGCCCGGTGAACACAAACGTTAGTCGATCCTGACGAAGACGAGGCCCACGACCAGCGTGACGTCTATCGACGATGACCTCAGGCGTTGTGACGATTTCCGTCTTCTATGCGATTTGACGGAAGTGGCGGCGCTGAAGTGCAACCATCGGCATTCCAACGCTGACCACAGTCAAGGCACTTCAATTGTCGCCGCACGCCACACGCAACCACTATCTGCAGGCGGCGCAAGACATACGGCGAATCGCGCAGCACGTCGTAATCCTCCGATCCGCAACGCGGACAGGCTGGTTCAGTCATCGTCCCGTCTCCTGGCGCATGACTTTTGGAATCAACCGCTGCCGGCCGGCGACTGAACTGCGGCCATCACTTCACCAACAAACAGGGAATTGCGAGGGAAAGGACGGGCATGATCCGTTCTCAGAACGAGACCTGGCAGTTTTACGGTCGAACTGGCTGCGCACCGGCCTTGGCGCGCGCGATCGCGAAATCGACCAACTCCTGGCAGTGGAAAAACCCCTCCCAGAAGTTATGTCCTTGACCCTGCGCGACCATCAGCGTTACGGACCCCTCCGCGCCGGCGGCCTTGTAGCGGGCGACGAGCTCCGCTGAATTCTCTTTCAGCGGCACGACTTTGTCTTCATCGCCATGAATGATGAACACAGGCACGCGAGCTTTTGCCAGTCGTCCGACCCGCTCGATGGGATTATTTTCGGCGAGCGAATTTGTCAACTCCTCGGTCGTCATTTCGTAGGCTGGTGCTGCTTTGTCGAGGCCGGGATAAGTACGTAAGTCAAACACCGGATAGATGCCGGCGATGCCTGCGACCTGCTGGGGATGTTCCGCCGCCCAACTCGTCACCCACAATCCGCCGCGACTGCGACCGAGCATGCAAGGCTGGGGGGCGAATTTACGCTGTGTGGTCAGTTCCTTATACAGTGCGTCGAACGCCGCGCGACCTTTCGGGCTGCCGTAGGCTTCGCCAACATCGATCCCCGCCACGGCGACGCCCGCCTTGAGGAACTGCTCGTGCATCCACTTCTCATGCTGATCGGGATAGCCGGCCAGCGTCGGCGCGTAGCAGATCCAAGGTTGTGGCTCGGAGCGTTTTTCCTGTTCCGGCCAGAGGATGAACGCCGGCCGTTTCTCGATCAGAAACGACTCGCCGGGGAGAATCAGGTCCTTCACCGGCTTATCGGCGGCTGGTTCCGCCGCCTGTGCAATCGCGCCGAACAACATCGCGAAACAAACCAATGAGCTGCGCATCATATTTCACCAAACGAAACGAGGAGACAATCGCTTGTCTCCTCGCGGGGATCCTGGTTCAATCGGCGACTATCGGCGATTGAAGAACTTCTTGAGCATTTCCGTGGCGGCGTCTTTGGAATTGGTGGCAGCGGCAGGATTGATCTTGGGAAGCTTGCCGAATTCCTTCTTCTCAGGCTTCTTTTTCTTTTTGTCGTCTTCGGGCGTTTGCGTATCACCGGCGCTGGCCATTTGTTTGGCGGTGTCGTGCGCCGCAGCGACATCTTCCGGCGTGGCCGTTTTGGGATCGACGCCAGCTTGCGCTAGGGCTTGATAGTCGGCGCTGTCCAAACGGAACTGCCGCGTGTCAGGCGAGCTGATGCGTTTGGTGCGTTCTTGCTCGTCCGCTTCTTCGAGCCACGAGCTGATATCTTCGTCGATGCTGTCGTCTTTTTTGACTTCGGCTTGCGCGACCCGTTCGGCCGCTTGCTTGGCGTCGGTAATCTTCGACTTCTTGGTGCCGCCGAGCGAATGATCGACCAACACCTCAAACTCCAGCGGGCCGACCTTGAGCTTATCGCCCATCTTGAGATGCACATCGCCGACGATCTTCTCGCCATTGACGACCGTGCCGTTGCGACTCTTCAGGTCACGAATCGTGACTTGACCTTCTTCAAGCAGAATTGCGCAGTGATGGCGACTGATCAGATCGCTTTGAGCGCGCAGATGACAGTCCTCGCTGCGACCAATGAAAAACTTGGCCACCGGAATTTTGATTTCTTTGCCTGCATTGCTGCCGCTAGTCACCTTCAGCTTGACTTGCATGCCTCGCCTCTATGTGAAGATAAGCGTGTGAGTTCCAACTCCGAACGGAGCCCCACACGGAACGTCCTCGACCTCTCCCAGATTCTCGCAAGAAACCTAACAAGATAAGATGAAGGTTTGATGCGAAAACCAACGTTTTGGCGAAGAAAACGATCGCACGCGAAACCAATCGGGACGTTTGCCACCGTCTTCGATTTGGGCGGCAACTCGCGCCGCGCGTTTCCTCTCGCCACCTGTAAGGATATCAGAACGGTGGCAGCGGGTCAAAAACCTTTTCGGGAACCGTTCCACGGTCTCACCGTCGAAAATTCGCACTCCCTCAACCTGCGGGTGGCCGTGCGGAGGATTCTAACGCTTGAGCGTCCAATCACGATTAGCAAAACGCTGACCCAGCAACGCCTGACTTTGTGCCAATTCCGCAGGCGAAAGCACCCCTTCGGCAAGGGTGAGGTCGAGTCGTTCGGCGAGCCGTGGTCGCCCAAGGGAGATGAGATCCAAGGCAGTGGGGTTGGTGTCGGCGATTTCGCGGATGCCAGGTAGCTCCGGTGCGGCCTGCGATTGCGCGAGTAAGACACTGCCATGCTGCAGCACCGCGCCGTAATGCCTGCGCTGGGCACTGCCGCCGATCTTGTGCGTGCGAAGCAATACATCGCCAGCTGAACGGCGCTGAAAGCAGAGGAAAGGTTCGGCGTCGCGCGTTAGCTTGGTGGGCGTAACGCAGAGTTCTGCCAACACTCCCCACGTGGCGAGCGCTGCCAAGAGAGTTTCGTGGAATGCATAGTAGAGCTGCTCGACATCGGCGGAGAGCCGGTCATCGATCGGCGCGACAAAGCTATAAGTGAGTTCGCGATCGTGAACAATCGCGCCACCGCCGGTGCCGCGCCGCACGACGGGACACGCGCGGCTCGCAGCGTGTGAGTCGCGCTGGGCATGTGGCTGAAAGTAGCCCAGCGACAATGTCGGCGCTTGCCAGCCGTAAAATCGCAGTGTGACTTGCCCCACTTGTCCTGCCGACATGAGCAGCGCTTCATCGACCGCCATGTTCCAATCGCCTGCGGCGGGAGCATCGAGGATCAGGCGGGCGGTGGGCATTGCAATCACAATCGCACAACGAAGTTAGGCGTTCGCTTCCGGCTTCCACCGCATCATGGGCTTGATGGCTGCTTGCTTCTCGTTCGGGCGGCTGATGATGGTGGAGTGAGGCGCTTCATGCAATAGGTCGGGCGCTTCATCGGTGATGCGAAAGAGTGTGCTGGCGAACGCGTCGAGCGTTTCCTTGCTCTCCGTTTCGGTCGGCTCCACCATGATCGCTTCCGGCACGGTGAGTGGAAAGTAAACGGTCGGCGCGTGAAAGCCGTAATCGAGCAACCGCTTAGCGATGTCCATCGCGGAGACTCCTTTGCGTTTCTTGAGTTCGCTGCCTGAGGCGACAAACTCGTGCATGCAACGATCACCTTGCGGCACTGGCAGGATGTGCTTCACCTTGGCGAGCAAGTAGTTCGCATTGAGCACCGCGTTTTCCGAGACTGCTTTCAGGCCATCCGGGCCATGCGTGCGGAGATAGCAATACGCCCGCACCAACACGCCGACATTGCCAAAGAATGATCGCACGCGACCAATCGATAACGGGCGATCATCATCCAAGTGATAGCCACCGGCATCTTTCACGACGATCGGCGAGGGGAGGAATGGCCCGAGTTTCTCCGTCACGCAAATCGGACCCGCGCCCGGTCCGCCGCCACCATGCGGGCCGCTGAAGGTCTTGTGCGGGTTGTAATGCATCATGTCCGCGCCGAAGTCGCCAGGGCGAGCGATGCCGAGGATGGCGTTCATGTTCGCGCCATCGAGATAGATCAACCCGCCCCGCTCGTGAACCAGATCGCTGATCGCCTTGACTTGCGGATCGAACAGGCCGAGCGTGCTGGGATTGGTGATCATGAATACGGCGATTTGATCGTCGAGATGCTGTTGCAAGTGTTGCATATCGACGCGGCCATCGGCACCTGTCTTGATCGTCACGAATTCGAAGCCGGCCATGTGAGCGCTGGCGGGATTGGTGCCGTGAGCGCTATCGGGCGCGAGAACCTTCGTGCGATTCTCGCCACGATGACGAAAGTAGGCGGCCGCCGTCATGAGTGCCGCGAGTTCGCCATGCGCGCCGGCTGCTGGTTGCAAACTCACCGCTGGCAAGCCGCTGATCTCGGCGAACATGCCTTGCAGTTCGTACAGCAGTTGCAGCAAGCCTTGGATCGTTTCTTCCGGCTGGTACGGATGCACATCGACCATGCCAGGAAGCGACGCCATGCGCTCGTTGCGCTTGGCGTTGTATTTCATGGTGCAACTCCCCAGCGG
>JBGSHH010000050.1:0-8358 GCA_041752355.1 Pirellulaceae bacterium
GCTGGGTGGTTATCGCAACGGCATGGGGGATGGCCCCCGCGGCACGCCGACGGTCGATGGCGAGCGGCTTTTTGTGGAAGGTGGCAACGGCGATGTCGCTTGTTTGGAAGCGGCCACTGGCAAGACGATTTGGTCGAAGAATCTACGGAGCGATTTCGGTGGTGGCTTGCCAGGCTGGGGCTATTCCGAATCGCCGCTGGTTGTGGGCGAATGGCTAATTGTCACGCCAGGCGGCAAGGCGGGCACGCTCGTGGCGCTTAACAAGCAAGATGGCGAACTTGTCTGGCGCAGCGCAGGCGTCACCGAGGGCGCGCACTATTCGTCGCCTGTGTATGCGGAGATTGGCGGCATCAAGCAGATCGTGCAATTCGCCAATCAAAGTGTATTCGGCGTGGCGTTGGCTGACGGCAAGTTCCTGTGGAACTACAAAGCCCCCGCCAATGGCACAGCCAACTGCTGCGATCCGATTGTCGATGGCGACTATGTCTTCGCTTCCAGCGCCTATGGCACCGGTGGCGGCTTGGCCCATATCGTGACCGATGGCAGCGTGCAGACCGCCGAGGAAGTTTACTTCGAGAAGAAAATGGCTTGCCATCACGGTAGCATTGTGAAGCTCGGCGACTATTTGTATTCGGCAGCCGCCGGTTCGCTGATTTGCATGGAATTCAAAACCGGCAAAATCATGTGGCAAGGGCGCGGTGCAGGTAAGGGTTCGTTGACGGTTGCCGATGGCATGCTGTACGTGCTCGGCGAGAATCACGAAATGGCCTTGGCGGAAGCGACGCCGGAAGCGTATCGCGAACATGGCCGCTTCAAGATCGCCGAACATGGTCGCCCTGCATGGGCGCATCCAGTGGTGGCAGGAGGCAAACTTTACATTCGCGATCAAGAGTCGTTGTCGGTGTACGACTTGCGCAACGAGTAGGCAAACGATTCAAATTGGCTGGTAGGAGACAGACGATGTTGACCATTCTCGACCCACTGCGCCGGTCCACGCCGTTGTGCGATGGACTCTCACGGCGCAACTTTCTTAAAATTGGCGCGCTGGGTGCGACCGGGCTGACGTTGCCCCAATTGCTTTCAGCCGAAGCCGCGGCAGGCGTTGCCAAGTCGAACAAGTCGGTCATCCTCATCTATCTTGTCGGTGGGCCTCCCCACCAGGACATGTTTGACCTTAAGCCGGATGCGCCCCTGGAAATCGCCGGCCCGATGCGACCGACGAAGACCAATGTCTCCGGTATCGAAATTTGCGATCTGTTTCCGCAAATGGCCAAGATGATGGACAAATTCGCCATCATCCGTTCACTCTGCAATGCGCAAGCCGATCATGACGCCGTGCAATGCTATAGCGGTTACACCAAACAAGGGCGTTCGCCGACAGGTGGATGGCCGCAAGTTGGTTCAGCGATTGCAAAGCTGCAAGGCCCAACATCGCCAGCGACGCCGCCCTTCATCAGTCTGTGTTACGAATGTTCACATGGCCCCTACAACGAACCAGGGCCCGGCTACCTAGGCGCGGCTTATTCGCCTTTTCGGCCCTTGGGACCTACCAAGGCTGATATGGTGTTGCAAGGGATCACCACCGATCGCTTGCGCGACCGACAGAACCTGCTGACCAGCATGGACCGATTCCGCCGCGAAGCCGATAGCAGCGGCATGATGCAGGGCTTCGATCATTTCACGCAACAAGCGATGGGCGTGTTGACCTCCAGTCGGCTTGCTGCGGCGCTCGATGTTTCGCAAGAAGATCCGCGCACGATGGAGCGTTATGGCACAGGCGACCCGACGAAGTTCATCGATGACAATGGCGCGCCGCGCGTACCGCAGAGCTTTCTGGTGGCGCGCCGACTCATCGAAGCTGGCGCGCGATTCGTCACCGTAAACTACAGCAAGTGGGATTGGCATGGCGGCGCTAACAACTCCATCTTCATGCGCGAGCGCGAGGATTTTCCGGTTTTCGACCAGGGGATCACGGCGTTAGTCCAAGATCTGCACGATCGAGGACTCGATAAAGACACCGTGGTGCTGGTTTGGGGCGAGTTCGGGCGTACTCCGCAGATTAGCGCGCAAGTCGGGCGCGACCACTGGCCGCGCGTCGCCTGCGCGTTGCTGGCGGGGGGCGGACTCAAGATGGGGCAAGTGATCGGCGCGACTGATCGCCTTGGTGGCGAACCAATCGATCGCCCCATCCGCTTTCAGGAAGTCTTCGCGACGCTCTACAAGCATCTAGGTATCGACGTCCGTCAGGCGACGATTCCGGATCTCAACGGTCGGCCGCAGTATCTCGTCGATAATGACACGCACCCCATCGCGGAATTAATCTAGCTTCACACTGGGTAGTGTTGGGATAACTGGCGCGGCTATTTCTTGTCCAATTTCGGTTTTGGGCTAGGAAATGCGCTGGCGGTTCCCTATCGTTACAAGCATGACTGATACCGAAGCTTTTGTGCGTGAAAAATACCCCACCGTACTACTCCATATGCCGACTGTCCCCCGCGGACAGGAACGCTTGTGGTGGATTCGCAAGTCCGCAGGACTTTCGGATCACGATTTGGCCAAGCTTTGCGCGACGCCAGAAGAAGCGTGGGCCATGGCCGCCGAGCAAATCCGGCAGGGCCTGGATGCTTAGTCTGCCGTTGGCGGGCTAGGTTATGACTTGAGTTCTCTTGTATATCGAGTAAAGCCATCGCAAGAAACAAAAACCCCGCGTCGTTTCAGAAACGCCAGCGTGAGCAGGAAAAGAAGCGCAAGGCAGACGAGAAGCTCGCCAAGCGGGCCGATCGCAAAACCCAACCCACCCCTCCCCCACCGCCGCAGTACGAATCTCAAGATGAATCCTAACGCTTCGTGGCCACTGGCTCCGCGAACGTAGAGTATTGCTTCTATTGCGGCGCATCTCGCCCGCTATTGTTCCACGTGTTGCTTAACGCGCGGTTGGCCATTCCCCGTCGAGCCGCATTCTCGGTCGAATGTGATGAACATGTTGTAAATACATATTGACAACATGCATTGCTTTTGCTATACTTAGGGGTGGCGCGCAGCGAGGAAGCGGCAGGCACTCAGCCCAAAACTTGCCCCTGTACGGCACGGCCCGCTGGCGGGGGAAGAAAATCGAATTTCTACAAGTCTGCGGACGCTGAATAAAAGGATTGAATTCGTCAATAAACGCTGGCTATCATTGGTGTTGCGAAAACTACAAATCTTCGCACTAGCTCTTGTAAAATAACAATGCCGAACCACCCGTTGGAGGCTGTGCGCGGTGAGCGCCACGCTTAGTACCGCCAACGGGAATTCTCCAGCTACGAATTATGGAACTGGTCAGCAGCAACCGGGCTGTGAATGATAGTGAGGGTGGCAAGAAGATAAGATTGTCGAGCGGGACGCCCACGCACTCGATTTCAAGGCAGGCGGCACGCCCACGCTCCCATTTGGATTCAAAATGATCGCGACCAGCAGCGGCAAGCGCTATCGACACTATCGTGAGCAGCGCGCACGTGAACGAGGAGCAACCGCTGATCCGAAGCAGCCGGACGCCAAACAGAAAAAGTCTCGCGGCTTCGGCCAATTGCTGTGGGAATTTCTGGGACTGCTCCGGGGGCATTATTGGGCGGTCGGCTTTGCGCTGGGGACATTGACGTTATCGACGCTGCTGCGATTGGCTCCACCGTTAGCGACGAAGTTGGTGGTCGATAATGTGCTCAGCAACAAGCCCTTGCCTGACTGGTGGTCGGAGGCATATGGGCTGCCGACAGATCGCTATCAACTGCTGTACTGGGTCGGAGCGGCGGTGGGACTGGTATCGATCGTGGCGACAGCAATTCACCTGGCGGGGCGCTGGTACGCCACCAAGGCGGTGAACAAATTACAGGTGGGTATTCGTCGTCGCGTGTTTGCGCATGCGGTGCGCCTGCCGCTTCATCGGGTGTATCAACTCAAATCCGGTGGCGCGACGAGTTTGCTTCGCGACGATGCAGGTGGCATATCCGAACTCGTGTTTAGCATGCTCTACAATCCGTGGCGAGCGATCATTCAATTGATCGGCAGCTTGTTGGTTTTGGCGTGGGTCGATTGGCGAATGATGCTTGGCGGTATTGTTCTCGTGCCTGCCGTTTACGCGACGCATCGCACCTGGATCAATCGCATTCGACCGCTCTATCGCGACATTCGCTCGCAGCGGCAAACAGTCGATAGTCAAACCACGGAGGCCTTTGGCGGTATGCGTGTGGTACGCACGTATGGCCGCGAACGAAGCGAGACGACGCGATTCGTGATCAGCAACCACTTCATGGCTCGACAACAACTGTTCGTATGGTGCTGGACGAGAGTGGTGGAATTGATTTGGGAAGTGTTGATTCCATTAGCTTCCATCGGGCTGTTGATCTATGGCGGGACGCAAGTCCTCAGCGGCACGCTGACGATCGGCGATGTGACGATGTTTCTCATTTACCTCACCATGCTCCTCGGACCGTTGGCAACACTCGCCAATAGCGCGACAACGTTTCAAAACAACCTGGCGGGACTCGACCGGGTGCTCGATTTGCTCAACGAACCGCTCGAAACCTCGCACACGCCGCCGAGCAAATCGCTGGATGTCCAATCCGTCGCTGGCCAAATCACTTTCTCCGGAGTGAGCTTTCATTACCCAGGTTCGCAGCAGATTGTGGTCGAAGAGATCGACTTGCGCGTCGAAGCCGGACAAACCGTCGCGTTTGTCGGTCGCAGCGGCGCTGGCAAGACGACGCTCTGCAATCTTGTCGCTCGATTCTACGATCCCACCGCCGGCCATATCGAACTCGATGGTGTTGATCTGCGCGAATTGCCCGTGAACGAGTATCGCTCGCTCCTGGGAATCGTCGAGCAAGATGTGTTCCTGTTCGACGGAACGATTGCAGATAACATCGGATATGGCACGCGCCATGCTGGCATCGAGCAAGTTAGAGAGGCGGCGATCGCGGCCAATGCCGATGAATTCATTCGTGATTTCGAGCACGGTTACGACACACTCATCGGTGAGCGCGGTGTGCGCTTGAGCGGTGGACAACGGCAGCGTCTCGCTATCGCGCGGGCGCTCTTGGCCCAGCCGCGAATCTTGATTCTCGATGAAGCGACGAGCAGTCTCGATAGCGAAAGCGAACGCTTGATTCATCAAAGTTTGGAGCGATTGATGCAAGGTCGCACGTCATTCGTCATCGCACATCGCTTGAGCACCATCGCACGCGCCGACAAAATTGTGGTCCTGGAACAAGGACGGATCGCGGAGACCGGGACACATAGCGAGTTGATGGCCAAGAGCGGCCGCTACCGGCAGATGGTCGAGTTGCAGACGAGCGCGTATGACGAACAGCTCGCCGCACTCACCAATGGCGATGGGTAGACGATCCTGATTACATACACGAGAATGGCGTGGTGATAGATCAGCTAATAATCTTGCAGTTTCAAGGGAGAAAAACGGATGCCAAAGTTAACAGTCGAAGGACGGGGAACGTACGAAGTACCAAGCGGTAAGCGGTTGATATTGGCTTTGATCGATGAGGCCGGCACGGATCAATTGCATGCCTGCGGCGGCAATGCGCGTTGCACCACATGTCGCGTGGAGTTTGTCGCCGGCGAACCGGCCAGCATGACCCCGGCCGAAAAGTCCTTACTCGAAGCGCGCGGCCTGGCCGGCGTGCGTCTGAGTTGCCAGATACTGTGCGAGGAGGATATGGAAGTGCGCGTGATCAGTCGCTTGGAAGGAAGCGGTCGGAAGGATGCCGGCACGCGGCCTGCCGACGTGCTGGCCTAGTTAATCGCCGGGGGCGATGAACTGCACGCCGGCACGGGGAATACTTTGTTGCGAGGCGTCGACGACCGGTGGCATCTTCGCCCAGGCGCGATTCTCCGCCGCCATTTTGTAGCCTTGCTCGTAGAGCTTCTGCATTTGGTCTTTGTCGAACTTGAGAGGATTCTCCGCGATGGGTAGATCTTGAGGAATCGTCGTCGAATTGTATTCCAGGCCGGTGAGCAGGGAGAGTGAATAGATGCGAATCAAATCATTGCGGGTTTGCGCGTATGTGAGCGCACCCAGTGACTGACTGGCGATGTCCATCAGTTTCGGCGTCACACATTTGGGGTCGGGAAAGGCCTTGCCGGCCACGATGATATAGATCGACGAGCCGGCCAACGGGCGTTTGCCATCGGCAAACTCAGCGACATCCATATTCAGCATGGACGCGCGGAAAAAGACTTGTGCTGTCGTGCCTCCATCGACATGCTTCTCCGTATAGCGGCTATCGTTGACGGTAACCTCGATATCCACCGGCGGGAAAAAGCCGGGAACGGATGCGGAAGCCAAAATCACCTTGCGATAGAGGGCGAGCGAGTCACCGCGACCGCTAGAAGCGATCGCACCCATATCCCAAATCACGAGTCGACCCGTGTCGAGATTGGTACTGCCGATATAGAGTCGTCGTCCCTGCGCATGCGCTTGAGCCACTTCGCGGAGAATCTGCGCTGTGATGTGTTTCTCGATCGTTTTCTGCAGCGGGCAGGAGGTGGCGGCGGAGTCGGACCAAAGCAGACTCACTTTGGGACGTTCGCGATAAATGTCTGCCGAGGAGGTGTTCGTGTAAATCTCGCGCACGAGATGATCGTATTGCGGACCGAGAAAAGCATAGGTGGCAATCAAGGCGCCGGTGCTGACGCCGGTAACGATGCTCAACTCGGGACGCTTGCCACTGGCGGTCCAACCGTTGAGCACGCCGGCGGTGAAGGCACCATGGCTACCGCCGCCGGAAAGTGCTAGGACGTTGTGCTTATTGCCTTGGTCGGTGGGTATTGGTTCGACGGTGGGCTTGAGTCGCTCCAGTGATGCATGCAACAACGCCTGCTCCGATGAACGATGCTCGTTGTCCGAGGCGTTGATGTCGATGATTGACGAGGATGTAAGTAGTCCGTCCGGGACGCAGTTCTGCCGTGGAGTGGAGCAGCCCAGACTCGCCGTAGCGAGCCAGGTGGCCAACAGTAATTGCGTTGCGGAGATTAGGCCAACTGCCGGCTTCATCGTTCAATCCGTTGTGGGCCAAAGAGGCGGAATCCGTTCGCGCTAGCGCAGCGCGGCCTGCAACTATACCCGCTAAAATGATGCCAGGATCAAAAGTCGATCGGCAAAGAAAGTATTCTCGCCTGTGTCCGCGCTAGCCAGTGGCGGTCGTACCAAGTAAAGGCGAGTTTTAGGATTCCATGAGAATGTAACGGCTGTGACGAGTGTCGGGACACAGCAGAAACAATGAGCAGGGAAGACATCCGCCAATGGCGCGCGGATGTCTTCCCAATCACCGATCGGAATTATCGGTTACTTGGCAACTTCAACAGCGGGAATCGTCCAAGTGCCGTCGAGGATGGACGGATCCGACTCGCTCGGCCAATACAATCGCAACATCAGGACGAACTTACCCTCCGGCGCCGGCAACCAGTTGGACTCTTTCTCGGGGCCAGGGCTTTCATGCTGCAGTTAGAGATCGACCGAACCGTCTTCGTTCGTCTTTAATTCGTTGCGAGCGCTGAGCGTGTAACGGTTCAATTTGTTGTCGTGAAAAAAGTACTCCGCGTTGTACATCGTGAGTGACCAGAAGCCATCCACGGGAGGAGTTTGACCCTTGGGGAAATGCATAACGTACTTTTTCTTGCCCGAATATGGCTTGCCTGCGGCATCCACTTCCGACGTGGGATATACCGCGTCTTGAGGACGGTTGGCTCCCAATCCAATCGCGGTAATCAACGCTCGCTGCAAATATTCGGTGCCGTAGAGTCCTGTTTTCGTGGTAAACACCCAACCATTAATATCCTTGCCAGCAACCTTGAAGTGGGCCATGATCTTCCCAACTCCCTGTTTGGGAACATCTTTCAGCGCGGTTTGCACAGCAGGATCAAGCTTGTCGAATTCAAACCCCTTGCCACGAACAATGCCGAGTCGCGACATGTTCTTGATTACTGGCGCATCCGCTTCAGCAGGCGGGTTATCCTGCAATAGCTGGGCAAGTAGGCTGAAATACGTCGCAGTATCGAGAGCGTTCACCTGTTCGCGAACGGGTGTCTTCATATCAATTTTTGGATCCACCTTGCCTGCCGGCGGTGTATATTCTTTTCCATAAGAGCTCAAGGGTACGATCGACACAGCGTCCTGCATTTTGTGAACAGCAGCATAATCTTTCGGTGTGCCTGTGCAATAAATACGGCCCAGCACCCAGACCATGCTTGTAGGCGACTTGAGTTCCTTCACGCCTTTTGGCAATTCACCTTTCCATCCAGGTCCGGTGATTGCATACTTTTGTGGATCCGTGCCAGTCGTACGTTTGCCGGGAACTTGAAACACATTGG
>JBGSHH010000051.1:0-6888 GCA_041752355.1 Pirellulaceae bacterium
CTATTCGATTACAAGCCCAAACTTACCGAGTACGAAGGAAAGCCCATTCCGCCAGAAGTGATCGGTGGACAGCGTTACGCCTTTATTCGGTCCGATGCCGCCGCGCTGGGCCCGCGCTTCAAGTTCGCCAAACATGGTCAATGCGGCGCGGAGCTTTCCGAAATGCTGCCACACCTGGCGAAGGTCGTGGACGATATTTGCATCGTCAAATCCGTGCATACCGACCAATTCAACCATGCCCCGGCGCAGATCTTTTTCAACACTGGCTTTTCGCAACCAGGTCGGCCGAGTATCGGTTCGTGGGTGACGTATGGCCTGGGAGCAGAAGCTACTGACCTGCCGGCCTTCGTCGTCATGTCGACGGGCGCAGGCATCAGCGGCGGCGCAGCGAATTGGTCCAGTGGCTTCCTGCCGACGGTTTATGCGGGTGTGCGGTTTCGCAACCAAGGCGATCCGATCTTAAGTGTCTCGAGTCCGCCAGGGATCGACGCGAAGTTGCAACGCGATTCGCTCGATTTGGTTGGCGCGCTCAATCAACAACATCTCGAAACGGTCGGCGATCCCGAAATCGCCACGCGCATCGCGTCTTATGAAATGGCCTATCGCCTGCAAACTTCGGCCCCGGATTTGATGGACCTCAAGAGCGAATCGCCAGAGACGCTGGCGATGTATGGGTGCGATCCGGCTAAGCCGTCTTTCGCCCGCGCGTGTTTGCTCGCGCGGCGGATGATCGAGCGGGGCGTGCGGTTTGTGAATATCTATCACGAAGGTTGGGACGCCCATAGCGATGTCGCTGGCAACCTCAAGAACAACTGCGGCGCAACCGATCAGGCTTCTGCGGCGCTGGTTCAAGACCTGAAACAACGCGGACTCTTGAACGACACGCTGGTGGTGTGGGGTGGCGAGTTTGGCCGCACACCCATGGTCGAAACCAACGCCGCGCTCGGTCGTAGCCTGGGCCGCGATCATCATCCGCAGGCGTACACAATGTGGCTCGCCGGCGGCGGCATCAAGCCTGGCATCACGTATGGATCAACCGACGAACTTGGCTTCAACGTGGCGGAAAAGCCGGTGCATATCCACGACTTGCAAGCGACGCTGTTGCATCTCTTGGGGCTCGATCACGAACGCCTCACCTACACTTATCAGGGCCGCGCGTTCCGTCTAACCGATGTGCATGGCAAGATCGTGAAAGATATTTTGTCGTAGATCGGTCGCACGTCGCGCCTCTTTTGATCGGTTCGCATGGTTGCCTTAGGATACCTCGCCGTCTTGCTCGTGGTGATGCTGGCGATTCACATCTTCACGCTGCACAAGTGTTGCGGGTTGTTTCAGTCGAAAGTCAGTCCGCTGCGCGTGACGATGCTGGTGTTGGGACTCGTGTTGGGCACGGCAGCGGTCCAAGCATTCACCGTTTATTCTCAGCCGCCGCGCCATCTTGTTGGAATGTTGGTCTTGGCCGAATTGCTGTTGATGTTCGGCATCGCATTCGTTCTTTATCATTACGTGCTGCATCTCTCGTGGCGAAACGCGGTCACTACGTGGCTGATTGCGTTTGGCGTTTATGTCGGCGCGACGGTTGTGATCGGCGTGCCGGTGCGGTTATTCGCAGTAGAGGCCTTCAAGAGTCCCACGAACTCGATGGCACCGACGCTGCTGGGCCAGCACTACATCGCCGTGTGTCCCGAATGCGGCGGGGAGGCGATTGTTCCAGGTAGCGAAGTGAATGACCTTCGCGACTTTGAGACTATTGAATCCGCAACATGGCCCACAATCTGTCGCGATTGCTTAAAGACAACAGAGATTTCAGGGCAAACACTCTCGTCGCGCGGCGAGGGCGATCGCTTCTTTGTCGATAAGACCGCGCAGCCCAAGCGATGGGATTTGTTGGTGTTTCGTCCGCCGGGCGATCCCCAAGTGCTCTACGTGCAACGTATTGTTGCGTTGTCGCGCGAGGCGATCTCGATCCGTGCGGGCCGTATCTATATCGACGATGAACTGGCGACGCCACCGAGCGAGATCGCCGACTTGCGATACACGAATATTCCCTCCCTTGAGTATTTGCAGCACGACCGCGAATCGTTCACGCTGGGTACCGGCGAGTATTTCGTCCTGGGCGATAACTCGCCGCTGGCCCGCGATTCGCGCGACTTTGGGCCTGTTCCCAAGGAGAATGTGGTCGGCGTCGTGACGTTACTTTATTGGCCGCCCCATCGCTGGCGGGTGTTCGAGTGAACTTTGTTTGATGGAATCTTCATGTTGCGCGATCTTGCCTTTGCCTGGCCGTTGATGCTCGCTTTGGCGGTCGCCATGCTGCAAGAGCCACCGGTGGTGGATGTCGTGCCGCTGCGCGCCGTGGAGGAACCCGAGCTAACCTGGTCCGAGCAAGTGGCAGCCGTACGGATCGAAGCGCAAACGACGATCCGCGTGCAACAACAACGCGTGACCGATTCGAACGTGCGCGATCTGGCCGGACTAGACCATCTCGTCGAATTGGAACTAGGCCAAAGCGAACTCACGGCCGAGGGTGTGCACACGCTGCAAACGCTCCCCAACTTTCGGCGACTAACGTTGCGCGGTCGGCCCGTGGATGACGCTATGCTGCTGGAAATCTGCCGCATTCCGACCGTGCGTTACTTGAACCTGCCACATACCACCATTACCGACGACGGACTCGTAGCTCTCGACAAGCGACCGCAATTGGTGCAACTGCGACTGGGGAGCGATCGGTTGACCGACGCCGGCTTGGAGCACATCGCCGCGCTGCCAAAGCTCCGATTTTTGCATTTGGTGCAAGTGCCATTCACCGATGTCGGGCTCGCCAAACTCCAAAAACTATCAAAACTGGAATCACTGTACATTGACGACGCCCAGGTGACTGACGATGGTTTGGGGAAACTGATTGAAGCGTTGCCTGAGTTGCATTTGCACATCAACCAGCAACATCACGACCGCGATCCAAGAAAAGGGATGCATGTGCATCCGTGAGAAGGTAGGGTGTGGCGAGCTGTGCGAGCCGCACCATCGCTACTATTGGGTACGACGGTCGTCAAGATCCGTTCCATCAACTCATCGAAGGCGAATTGCTGGCCAAAATGCCGCCGCTGATATGCCAATCTGTAGCAGCCAAAAAACGACTCCCGCACCCACCAACATCAGCGACCGCAGGCTAAATTGCTGCCAATTGCGTCGCTGCAATCGCCATGATTGTCAAAGCGTCGTTAATATAGCAAATCGGCGTGAATCTCCGATTAGCTTTCCGCAGGCAGGAATTCCGCCAGGATAGTTTCCGTCGCTGTCGTTCTGGTGGCTTCAATAGCGGCAAGTATTTTTGGGTAGTGCTTCGCCGTTCGATCCGCGTGATACTTCTTAAGTTGCAGGACGCGGACTCGGGCGTCACGTACTTCCGCTGCCGCTTTCAATAACTCGGACAGCGGAGCGTCGCGCGAGATCAGCCGCCGCAGCGCCAACTCCAGCCGCGCCAGCCTGTCTTTCTTCTTGCGATCGTTGGTGAGGTAGTTCACTCGTTATGGGCTCGCTATGCTTGTTCCAAATTGCAGAGTCGCCTTAACATGAGGACTCGCCCGAGCACTAGGTTCGCTATCTCGACGAGTCGCACATGTCGCCTTCTTGCTAAACATGCCAACTCGGAAGGATTTCCATGGACGCTAATGACTACGCATTCATTGAGTCACGGTTGAATGCGGTGCTGCCAACGGCATTCAAGGACTTCATGGCGGCGTTTCCAAACGACAGGCAGCACCAGTTGCAAAACGAGCACGATGTTCTCCCCAGCAACGGCGAGTTGTTTGCGATCGACCAATTGCAACGATTCTTCAACGGCATCGGTTTCGACTATTACAAAAGTCAACCAAAGTTGCGATCCCGTCGATACATCCAAATCGGCGGCGACGGGTGTGGAAATCATTATTGCATGGTTGGCGACGACGCCAACTCAGACGAATTATGGATGTGGGAACACGATCCCGCCAATGGCTTCAGTCGATGCGTTGATCGATCTTTGACAGAGTACTTCGGCCAAAATTGGAAAGTCGCCTCACAGCCAGACCCGTTTGCATCATTGCGCGGAACATTTCTCACTCGCACCGATCATCCTCTACGGAGTGTCTTCGAGCCAATCTCACTGGCAGAATGGATGGCGTACGTTAAAGAAAACGCATTCCTCACTCTCGAAGAGAACCACGAAAGTAAGAACCCATTTACTAGCAAAAATGTCAAGGTGCGGCGATGGCCGGGCCGCGCTAAGCTTACGGAGGGCAACGCGTCATGTCATCTATCATATGCTCATGGCGCTTTGGAATTGAGTGATCGACCGTCAGCAGACCTAAAGACCACCGTTGAACGCATGGCCCGGGACTTGAATGCGCTGGTTTGGAGTGATTTTCCGCAGTAGGCAATCGCACGTCGTTCCTCCCCCATTCTTTGCGAAAACTAGCATTCCTGGCCGCTGTCGCTTATACTTTGGCCAACCAAATTACCCCGCCAGCCTCCCTCCCCAGGAAATACCAACCATGTCCCGTCGTTCGCTTGTTGTGCTGCTCGCCTTGACGGCGCTTGTTGTCAGTGGCTGGAAGGCTTTCAAAGCCGCCAGCGATGGCCAGAATATGACCACGTCGGCCGAGAAGTTTTTGGCCACCCTCGACGAGGCCCAAAAGAAACAGGCGACGATGGACTACGACTCGCCTAAACGTCTGGCGTGGCATTTCATTCCGCTGGCTGAGCGGAAGGGTTTGCAGATCAAGGACATGAACGAGTCGCAACAGGCCGCCGCGCTGGCCTTGCTCAAGTCGTCGCTGAGCGAGATCGGCTACGGCAAAGCGACCAAGATCATGACGCTGGAAAAGCTGCTCAAGCATTTGGAGACTGGCAAGACCGGCACGCCGATTCGCGATCACGAGCGGTATTATGTCACGATCTTCGGCGAACCGACCGCCAGCGGCAAATGGGGTCTGAGCTTCGAAGGGCATCACATGTCGCTCAACTTCGTCGTCGAAAAGAACAAGATTATCGCTTCCACGCCTGCCGCCTATTGCACGAATCCGGCGCTCGTGAAGGAAGGTTTGGAGGGAGTGGTCGAAAAGGGAACGCGTGTTTTGGCTCTGGAAGAAGAACTCGCCTTCGCGCTCGTCAAGACCTTGACCGATGCGCAAAAGAAAGTGGTGCTCATCTCGGCAGAGTGCCCCAAGGAAGTGCGCGCCCCAGGCGAAGCACATCCGCCCCAAGAAAAAGCCGTCGGCATCGCCGCCAAGGATTTGAACAACGACCAGAAGAAGCTGCTGCGGCAATTGGTGGAAGTCTATTTGAAGAATCATCCCGATCAAGTCGTCGGCGATCGGCTCGACCAGATCGAAACGGCCGGCTGGGATAACATGCACTTCGCTTGGGCTGGCGCGCTGGAACCAGGAACCGGTCATTACTACCGCATTCAGGGTCCGACGTTCCTGGTGGAACTGGTCAACATTCAGCCCGACGCGGCTGGCAATCCGGCCAATCACGTCCACTCGCTGTGGCGCGATATGCAGGGTGATTTCGCCGTGGCGGTGAAAAAGTAGCGCCGCTGGGGCGGCAGGCAGTAATTTCTGCCTCACACTCCCGTTGAGTTCACAAAATCAACACGCCTGTCGCGCCGCGCGACAGGCGTTTGGCGTAGAGGGAGCAAAAGCGGGATGGAAAGGCTTACGCCAGGGAAAGGCACGAGATTTGCTGAAAAACTACGCAGTACCTATTGACGACTCGATATCAATTATGTACAATATGCTGAAGAGTGCGCGATAAGCTATCTTGCTCCCGACAGTGTCAGCCCCCTATTCGGCAAAACAAAAACCACTTTTTACAAGTCATACAAGGTGAATCGGCGCACTTGCACAAATTCTTAAGTCCCACCAAGACAATGACTTAAGAAAACAAGTCGCAATTTCACCCATCGCGACGGCACTTGTGCGAAAACGGATCAGAGCCCGCATACTACCCCTAGGAGGTGGTGAAATGAATCGTCGCTATTGGTTGCTGTTGGTCGTTTTGATCGTCGCTTGGGGGAGTGTCCCGGCCGCATGTGCTGCGGCGGAGTTTGACGATTTGGCGGCGGAACTGCGCACGGCCATGGCGCAGCGCGACTTGCCGGGGGCGGCGAAAAAGTTGGCTGAAGTGCAAGCGGCGGCGAAGTCCGATGCCGACAAAGTGACCGCCGAACGACTGGATATGCTGCACAGCTATTTGCTCGACTTTTGGAAGTCGGTGCATGCCGGCGGCAACTCGCTGCGCGGTGCCGACGAACTGGTGATCGGGGACAAGCGGGTGGCGGTGGTGGAGTACGACGAGGAAGCAGGCAAGCTGGTGCTGCGCGTGAATGGCCAAAACAAACGCTACACGCTGAAAGACATTCCACCCCGCGTCGCGCTCACGTTGTCCGAGCAAGTTCTCAAGAAGGGTGCGCCCGAAAACGAAGCTTTCATCGGCACGTTCTTGGCAATGGATGGCAAGGGAGATCGCAAACTCGCTCGCGAAGCCTGGGATCGCGCCACCAAGGCCGGCGTCGATGTGAAGAGTTTGCTACCCGAACTGGCCATTCCGCTGCCGGCCGGCGCGACGATTGAGATTCCCACGCTCACGCCGGCGACCGCCGCCGCACTGCGTCCGCAGTTTTGGAGTGTGATGCAATCGACCGACAAAGGTTCGAAAGCAGCCGAACTCGGCGAGCAAGCCACGCAAAATGCCCAAGGCCAACTCGAATTGAAACTTGCCGCCGGCAGCACGCCGGTCTGGATCACCTTCAAACGCAAAATGCCAGCCAACTTTGGCCTTCGGATGTATCTCGTCGATTTGCCACCCGATCAGAAACTCGGCCTGTTTCACGGTAAAGAGAACGAA
>JBGSHH010000052.1:0-7396 GCA_041752355.1 Pirellulaceae bacterium
GTCGAGCGTGAGCTACAACGGCTTTGGCGCCACGCCGCGCATTCGCCGCTCGCTTGTCGATGCCGGTATCGTCGCCGTCTACGACGCCAAGCTGCATCCGCCTGAGCAGTACATGCGGATTAAGGGGCTGGATGAGTGAGCAATCCCGAGACAAGGCCAACCGGACTACGACGCATCGTCAGATGCGTCGTTTTCGTTCCAGTATTCCTCTTCGGCGATGAAATCAAATCGCGCCGCGACATCAGCGTCTGTTGTGACCAGCATCACGATCCCTTGGTCCGCCTTCATGATTTCGACGCCGTAAGCCAACATCTCTTTGAATTCCGGCGAAGTGTTGGCGAGTGCGGTTCGCAGCTCGTCTACTGAGTCGCCGACAGCTGTCTGAGTGTCATAGTTCCACGAGCGCACATAGCGTTGCGATGCCGCATGTAGCAGGCTCCAGATTTCGCGATACTTCGGGCGAACAAACGAATTGAGCTTTTCGCCAAATTCCGCCGCGAGATCCAGTGCTTGGATCAGTTCTTGGACGTCGACTAAATCTTTGCCGCGCAGTGGATTCGTCATTCCGGACGCCAGCTTCAGTTCCACAAACGTCGCGAGATTGATGAAGCGAATCCCTTCGAAATCTTCGTAAACTTGCGCCGGATCAGGAAAGGAAACCGGCTTCGGCTTTCCGTCGCCAGGAAAGTCGCCGCTGATAAGAAACTCGATTTTTACGCCCAACTCCGCGTCGCGCAGATTCTTGCTTTGCGAGAAAGGGCGGACATATCCCAGGCCATCGAGATGCGCATGGATTCGCTTCAGGCTATCGCGGGTTACGAGAATGTCCACATCCTCTGTGAATCGACGAAACCCGTGATGGAACAACGCCATTCCGCCTACGACGGCATACTCAACACCAATATCGTTGAGTCGTTTCGCGATCCGGCGTAGCGCATTGTGCGCCGCGCTTTGCTCTTGGAAATACCTATGTCCTTCGTCCAAGGCCCACCCCTTTTCATTGGCCAACCGCTGCTCATACGGAATACCCCCGACTACGCTCATGGGAGCGACTGTTGGTACGCCGAACGGAGTTGTTGGGATCTCTGGCATGACTATGGATATCATATCGCAAAGGGAAACTTCAGCCCTATAGCTTACCTCACTTTGGCGTTGGTGTCCAAGTTCACTGGTTCTTTGAACTATCCCACGCGAAAACTGGTTTGCCGCCTAAGCTATGGCGTCGCCACATACCTTCCCAACGCTGCCGGCGAAATGCTGGCGCGCTGGCCGGTGATGAGCATGTACAGCACGGTGGTGAACAAACTGAAATACGGCAGAAACAGAATCAAGCCCAGGTACAACGTGCAGCACGAGAACAAACCGCCCACCAGCGCGACGACCAAAACGTTCAGAAACAACACCAGGCGATTGCCTGACATGTAGCGCATCGATTCGGAGAGCGCGTCGATGGGGCCGAGCTTACGATCCATGATAAAGACGCTCGCGGGAAAGATCGCCATGCCGAGAAAGTAAACAAACACAATCATCAACACCAGGCCCAGGATCAAGAACAGAATCGTTAAGTTCTGATCTTGCATGGCGATGCCGATGAACATGGGAATCAGACACACGACGGCAATCAACCCCGCTACCAGACCGACGATGAAATCCTTCAGCAGTCCCCACAGATAGACCGGACCGAACTCCATGAAGGCGCTGATATCGGTGCGCCCCGTACGCAGCAACTTCAAGCAATAGCCGATGCCGCCCAGCGTGGTGGCGACCTGTACCAGGAATTGTACGAAGGAAAACACCAACTGCGCAATCAACGCGACACCACGATCGACTCCCATCATCGGCATCTGTCCAATGACATAGCCCACACCTTGCTGCGCGATATAGAGCACGAAGAGCACCAACCCCAGGAGCGCCATCGGTCCCATCTGCGTCGAGAACACACTCCACGTCGTGCTGAAGAGATCGTCGAACGAGATGATCGTATGTCGCATCTCGACCTTGGGGGCAAACTGCCCGCCGGTGTTGTACTCGCTCTCGGGCATCGCCGGCGTGGCGTAGGGATTGAAGCTTTCGGTGGGGCGCGGCGCCTTTTCGGGCGCCGCTTGATCCTTGAACGCTTCGGTGGAATAAGAAGACGCCGATGAATGCGAAGGGAGCGCAGGCGAGAAGGGCGTCTGGGGCGACGGAGGCTGCTGCGGAGTGCTGCTGGCCGGAGCGGGCGCTGTCGGCACCGGCATCATCGTCGAACACATCGGACACCGCGCCGACTTGCCAGCGGAATCATCGGGAACGCGCAACAAGCGGTCGCAACCGGGACAACGTAGTTCGATCGGCATGGTGAGTAGCAGGCAACGTAGGACGCAAAAGGTGTAACTCGACGCGGTTCCTACCATAACATGCCGCTGGCTGGGTTTCCAATCTGGCTGGTCGTTTGCGCCCTACGAGAATGCACCCCGGCATGGTATGACAACAGATAGCATCGTTGCCTTGCTTTGTGCCGCCGACACTCTCCTGCTCATCCATGCTCACGTCCGCCGATATTCTGGGCCCCGGTGGTCGCATTGCGGCGCGCTTGCCGCACTACGAACATCGCGCGCAGCAAGTCGCCATGGCCGACGCCGTCGCCACCGCGCTCGCCGATGCCAAACATCTCGTCGTGGAAGCTGGCACCGGCATCGGCAAGAGCTTTGGCTATCTCGTGCCGGCGATCCTGGCGGCGACGTTGCCGGAAGAAGATGGCCCGCGCGCCATCAAACGGGTGATCGTCTCCACGCACACCATCGCGCTGCAAGAACAGCTGATCCACAAAGACTTGCCGCTGCTCAACGCCGTCATCCCGCGCGACTTCTCCGCCGTACTCGCCAAAGGCCGGCGGAACTATCTCAGCTTGCGACGACTGGAAAGCGCGGTCAAACGCTCGCGCCAAACCTTTTTGCAGGCCGAAGAATTCGCCGAACTCAAAGCTCTCCAAGCCTGGGGCGAAAAAACCAACGATGGTTCGCTCAGCGACTTGCAGCACAAGCCGCTGCCGAGCGTGTGGGACGAAGTCGCCAGCGATAGCGGCAACTGTTTGGGCCGCAACTGCCCGACCTACAAAGAGTGCTTCTATTTTCAAGCTCGTCGCCGCGTGCAGAACGCGCAGATCATCGTCGTCAATCACGCGCTCTTCTTTAGCGACCTGGCGCTGCGCCGCGCAGGCGTCAACATCCTGCCTGACTACGACGCCGTGATCTTCGACGAAGCCCACACCTTGGAAGCTGTCGCGGGCGATCACTTGGGCCTGGGCATCACCAGTGGGCAAGTCAACTACGTGTTGCAAAAGCTGTTCAACGAGCGGACCAACAAAGGCTTGCTCGTGCATCATCGCTCGCTCGAAGGCCAGAAGCTGGTGATCGATTGTATGTGCCGCGCCGATGAGTTCTTTCACGACGTAGCGGCGTTTCTGCATACGCACAATATCAAGAACGGTCGCATCCATGAGCAAGAGATCGTCGCCAATCGCCTCAGCCCGGAACTCATCAAGCTGGCCAAGTTGGTGAAGAAGCTGACGCAAGGGCTCGATGACGAATCGGATCAGCAAGATCTCATGTCCGCGCACGACCGACTGTTGCTGTTGGCCGATGAGCTGGTGCAATGGCTCGAGCAGCAAGCCGATGGCAGCGTGTTTTGGGTCGATTCCGCGCCTGCTCGTTACGGTCACCCTCGCCTGACGCTATCCTCCGCGCCGATCGATGTCGGTCCCGCGCTGCGCAGCGAGCTGTTTCAGAAAGTGCGCAGCGTGATCCTCACCAGCGCCACGCTGGCGGTCGGCAAGGATGATAAGTTCTCTTTCTTCCGAGCGCGAGTGGGACTAACGCAAGCCAACACGCTGCGCGTCGGCAGTCCCTTCAACTATCGCGAGCAGGCACAGTTGGTGCTGGTGCGCGGCCTGCCTGATCCTTCGTCGCAGAAGCAGGAGTTCGAGTCGCGCTGCGTGCCGCTCATCAAGAAGTATGTGCTGCAAACGCGCGGGCATGCCTTCGTGCTCTTCACCAGCTACGACTTTCTCCGCCGCGTGGCGAGCGAGTTAACGCCGTGGTTGGCGGAGCAGAATCTCGCGCTATATAGCCAGGCCGATGGCGCGCCGCGGCATTTGCTGCTGGAAAACTTCAAACAGAATCCCGGCGGCGTGCTGCTGGGGACCGATAGCTTTTGGCAGGGAGTCGATGTCCCAGGCGACGCGTTACAGAACGTCATCATCACCAAGTTGCCGTTCTCGGTGCCGGATCAACCGCTGCTCGAAGCGCGCTTGGAAGCGATCCGCGAGCGCGGCGGCAATCCGTTTGTCGATTATCAATTGCCGGAGGCCGCCATCAAACTGCGACAAGGCTTCGGCCGCTTGATCCGCACGCAGCGCGACCACGGCCTGGTCGTGATCCTCGATCCCCGCATGAAAACCAAACCCTACGGCCGCACCTTCCTCGACAGCCTGCCAAGTTGCGAAGTGGTGGAAGACGTGGTGTAGCTGTTTGGTGGGACAGACATTCTTGCCTGCCGTGGCTTTGTTAGTAGAAGCCGTGTCCCGCAGCGAACGAGGCGGCATAAGCCAATGTCGCGTACGTGATATTTCTGTTTGCCAACTGCGTCGTCAGTTCTTGGAATGCCCGTATCTCCGCAGCTAAAGTGATACCAGTTCAACGGAATATTAAGCCAACTTCGCAACCAACATCTTCTTTTTAGGCAATGAAGTTAGCTTTAACCCAACTTCGGCAGGCCCATCAATCTTCAGAGTTTTGAAATTAATATCATCCTTTTGCATCTCGACCACATACGCGACAACGTAGGTAGATGAATTGAAAAAAATGATTTCATCGCCCTGCTGCAGAGTACAGTTCCGCGCATCTACGATTGCAACTCCTTTTTTTGCGAAGACGCTTACCACTTTGCCCACTTCAATCGTCTTTCCGTTGTTCACCAACAGTTGTGCTCTACCCCTTGCAAAAATGTCTGTTAATGCAGCACACATAGCTCGTACAAACCGGATCACACCTCTTAAGTCGTTGTAACCGAGAATCTGACTGGATCGTCCGTGAGCAGCGTCATTTCGATACGAAATGAATCCTCTAAGCGCACTTTCTGCAGTTTCGGCGCCGCTGAAATCGACTCGAAGAACTTGTTGAATGCCGTCATCCTCTTCAATTGCGTTCCAATCGTATCCAATACAAAGGTGTGCCATCAATTCTGTAAGTCTATCCTTTTTGTACGTACGGTTCTCCGCAATGAATGCTTCCGGCAACACCTCGAACTGACGATGGCCACCTACGCACTCTGAGTAGGATAGGCTTACGACATCTGGTGAGAGATGTGAGAATCTTTGTTGGTCGATGTTGGTGAGAACCTTCGAAATCCCCACTCTGTGGATGTATTCAAATGACTTCCCTAAATCACTGTATCCAGTAACCACATTTGGCAGTTCCCTGAGCCAAGTTCTGACCAATGAGGCGACGCACGCTTCATATGCAGAATACAACTGCAAGATGGTGGCCGCATGTTCAATCTGCCTTATCGATGTGCTCGCTGGAAACAATTTCGCGGCATGCGAAATGTCGGTCGGCACAGGAGTCTTCCTACCAGTCTTTGTAAGTGTGGCCTGAAGCCGTCTTGATGCACGGAGCATTCGTTCCACATTGTCAATCGTAGCTTGACTATCGAGGGTTGCGGTTAGGAACATAAAAGTGGTTTCTACTCCACAACTTTTCTTAGCATCGATATGTACAAATTAATTCTATTTTGAATATCTGTTTTTGAATTTCCAGCACCAGTGAATGTCTTTGGTGGATTATCACGAAAAAGTTGCTTCGTCTTTTCGATTACATCTTCACGTCTTTCGATTAGCGATTCTTTGCTGGGAAGCATTTCACAGATGCCGACAATAACAGCGTCTGCAAACGCCTTCTGAGGCTTACGCTCGAATTCGTTTTTTTCAGTATCAAACGGACGAAACGCCAAGCCTGAAAATATCCGCTCGCAAGCATCGATCGTTTCTTCAAATTCTCGTTTCAAGTTGACAAAGTCCACATCTGTGAACTTCAAGCTTCGAATCATGTACAAATCCAGAAAATCTTGAATTGCCCCTTTGAACTCCAGATGGTGCCGAAGTGCAAAGAACCGAAGGATCAACTCCGTGTCTTCCATTTTTGAGAACATGTTGTTCTCAGCAAGTTCAGTTGGTACAGCGCCGCCAACTTCAAACGGAACATCCGGTATATCCCACCATCGCCGAAAAACTACATTGTTTGCGAGTTCAAGAAGTAGCTTGTTCAGCCGTCCATAGTACAGGCAGTTCCTAATCTCTTGACGTGAAAGTTTGACGCCTCCCGTATTCAGCCGCTCGAATACAATCAACTTAAGCAACCAGTCTGACTCCTCGTCAGGCGCTGACTCCTTAAGCAAAACAATCGAAGAGATAGATCGCCGATCAATGCCAGCACGGACTTTCTCCGGCAAAGTCTTGTAAGTTCGGCCATTTAGCTCAGGCCACGACTCCAGCCCGGTCAACGTAAGCGAATTCTCGTAGAAATCTTGTATCGCATTTATTCGCTGCTGGCCGTCCATTACCTCATATTGATTGAACTGCTTTTCGTACAGGAAAATTGGGGGAACGGGAACATTCATAATGAATGATTCGATTAATTTCGATTGCCGTTTCGCGTCCCATCGAGCTCGCCTCTGATAGAAGGGGCGTAGATCCATGTAGCCTGTTTTCTTGAGCGCAGCCACGAAGTTTGGCAATTTCTCACGATTTGATTCTGTAACGATCCTCTGTTCTCCTCGCTCGTATTTTGCGTCAATCAGATGATCAGCTACACGTTCGACCGTGACCGACCTATCGTTTTCCCACATATTCGTTTCACTCGGACCAAAACTAGGCATACAAAACCTCCCTTGCAAGTCTCACTTCAATGCGCCCACGATCTTACCTGTTTACACGCTGTCTGGCGACCATCCCTTACCACTGCAATGAGTGTATTTTTGAACGGTTTTGCCGCCTGCTGAGGGCACGAAAAATGGGGCGAACTGACGGCCCCCAAGCATTAGCCGGCTAGCAATCGCTCACAGAAAAAGGGGCCACCCGAAAATCAGCTGGCTCTAGCCTGTGCAGCCTGGGCAGCTTAGCTAGAGAGTTGTGCTGGTTGCCAACTTCCGACGGCGTCCTCAGTTCTTGGCTGGCCCCAATTTCTCCAATTTCTGCAAGGCCGAGGGGCGTCGATAGAGAAGGGGGAGGAGTTTACTCACGCAAAGGCGCGAAGACGCAAAGAATTTAAGGAGGAAGGTGACGCGGTTTGAACGCTCTCCTTTCCGACCTCTCTTTCTCCTTTGCGTCTTCGCGCCTTTGCGTGAATCAAATTTTTCTGTC
>JBGSHH010000053.1:0-6905 GCA_041752355.1 Pirellulaceae bacterium
CGCGCGAGAACGAAGCGGCCCTGCGAAGGTTACGCGACTGCCAAGCCAGCGGACAGTGGCCCACGGGCTACGAAGAGCAGCGTTTCTTCGACTACCTCTGATTTCACGGCAAGCGGCGACAGGTGTGGCGGGCTGCGTAGACGCACGACAGGTCCGTTAGACCTTAAAGAAGCCGAATCGGCCGCCTGTCCCGCTTGCCATTTTCTTCCACGAACTTTCAAGGACAACCGAGATGGGACTTTTGCAGAGCATCCAAAGCGGACGCACGCCGTCACCGCCGCGACTCATGATTTATGGTACGGAAGGTATTGGTAAGAGCACCGTGGCGGCCTGCGCGCCGCAACCCATATTCATCCAAACCGAAGATGGTCTGGGCGAAATCGACTGCCACAAGTTTCCACTGGCCAGTTCGCTAGGGGACGTACTTGCCGCGCTAGCGAGCTTACAGAGCGAACAACACGCATACCAAACGGTGGTGATTGATTCACTCGATTGGTTGGAGCGGTTGATTTGGGATTCGGTCTGTCAGGACTACGGCGCGAAGTCGATCGAGAAGGTCGACGGCGGCTACGGCAAAGGCTACGTCTATGCGTTAACGCCTTGGCGACAGCTCATCGATCACTTGAGTGTGCTGCATCGCGAGCGCTGCATGGCAGTTATTCTGATCGCGCATGCCAAAGTGGAGAAGTTCGATGATCCCGAGTCGTCACCGTACGACCGCTATTCGCCACGTCTGCATAAGCACGCGGCGGCGCTACTGACCGAATGGTGTGACGCGGTCCTGTTTGCCTCGCGCAAGTTCCGCACGCAAACGGAAGATGCTGGCTTTGGTCGCAAACGGACCATCGCCCATCCGGTTGGCAAGGACGGCGGCGAACGGGTGCTGCGCACCGTTGGTGGCCCGTCGTGCGTGGCCAAGAACCGTTACGACCTCGACGGCGAATTGCCGCTCGACTGGGAAACGTTGCTGGCCGGTATCGCGGCTAGCGCTGTCGTTTAACACATTTACCCTGTTTCAGTTTCACTCAAGGAGCAAGCCCACATGGCGACACTACGTGGTTTTGATGCGAACAATGTTGATCCAGCGACCGATTTCGAAGCGATTCCCGCCGGCAAATACCTGGCAGTAATCACGGACAGCGAAGTCAAGGCCAACAAGACCGGCACCGGCAGCTACCTGCAATTCACATTTCAAGTCATCGACGGCGAGTACAAGAACCGCTTCTTATGGGCGCGGCTCAATCTCGATAATCCCAACGCCACGGCGGTCAAGATCGCCCGCGCTGAATTGTCAGCGATCTGTCGCGCTGTTGGTGTGATGGCACCGGGCGACAGCGTCGAGCTGCATGACTTGCCGCTGGTGATCTCCGTGAAATGCCGGAAGCGTCCCGACACCGGCGATCTCACCAACGAGATCAAGGGCTACGCCAAGAAGGAAGCGGCGGCAGGCAAGCCCGTGCAGGCAGCGACCGACACGACGCCACCGTGGCGACGCGCGGGATAGTACGGACGATGAGTGCGGAGGATTTCACGATGGGCTTAAGATCACGCAACAAAGGCAAGCGTGGTGAGCGTGAGGTGGCTGCGGAAATCAGGAGGCTGTTTCGCACGGAAGCGAACCGTGGCCAGCAGTACAGCGGCAGCGATGAGTCGCCCGACATTCGCACGGCGATTGTACGCGTCCATTTTGAAGTTAAGCGAGTGGAAGCCTTGCGTCTCTATGACGCATTGCATCAGGCGATCGCCGATGCTGGCGAGAACATTCCGGTCGTCCTGCATAAGCAGAATCGGCAACCATGGGTCGCCATCGTGCGGCTCGAAGACTTACCACAACTGGCTGTGCAACTTTACTTGACGCTAGCCGAGAACCAATAACGCGCATGCAATTGCGAAACTACCAACAAGCTGCCGTCGACGCCGTCTATCGGCACCTGCGAGCGCAGGACGACAATCCGGTCGTCGTAATTCCGACCGCTGGCGGAAAAACACCCACGTTGGCGACGATCTGCCGCGATGCGGTCCTGCGTTGGCAAGGTCGCGTGCTCGTGGTCAGCCATGTCAAGGAATTGTTGGCACAAGCGGTCGGCAAGTTAACGGCGGTGTGTCCCGATTTACCGGTGGGTGTGTATTCGGCCGGGTTAAACCGGCGCGAGATCACGCAGCGCGTGATTGTCGCGGGCATCCAATCGATTTATCGGCGGGCCACTGAGCTGGGGGCGTTCGATCTGATCATAGTCGACGAATGCCATTTAATCCCCGCCGACGGTGACGGTATGTATCGGCAGTTTCTCGCCGAAGCCAAGGCGCTCAATCCGCACCTGCGGGTCATCGGCTTCACTGCGACGCCGTTTCGGCTCGATTCCGGTTCGATTTGCGCCAAGGACCATTTTCTCAATACGATTTGCTACGAAATCGGCATTAAGGAACTGATCCGCGCTGGCTATCTTTGCCCGCTGGTGAGCAAAGCCAGTTTGACCAAGGCCGACACCAGCAGCTTGCATGTTCATGCCGGCGAGTTTGTCGCTGATGAAGTTGAAGACCTCATGGATGCCGATGGGTTGGTCGAGGCGGCCTGCGCCGAGATCGTCGAGCGCACTCAAGATCGCCAAGCCTGCTTGATCTTCGCCAGCGGTGTGCAGCACGGTCGCCATATCGCGAGTGTCCTTCGCGATCGACATGGCCTGGAATGCGGCTTCGTTTGTGGCGAGACACCGACGGCAGAAAGGGATGAGCTGCTCGCGAGGTTCCGTGGTGACTCAGGAAAACGCTTGTTTGCCCACACGCCACTCAAGTACCTCTGCAACGTCAACGTGCTGACCACGGGCTTTGATGCGCCGAACATCGATTGCGTCGCGCTCGTGCGTCCCACGCTGTCGCCAGGTCTCTACTACCAAATGGTCGGGAGAGGCTTTCGCCTCCATCCCGATAAATCGAACTGCCTGATTCTTGATTTTGGCGGCAATCTCTTGCGACATGGTCCCATCGATCAAGTGCAGCCCAAAGATCGCGTGAGCGCTGGCAATGGTCAAGCACCCGCCAAGGAATGCCCGCACTGTCATTCCGTGATCGCGACAGGGTTTGCCGCCTGCCCCGACTGTGGTTATGTGTTTCCACCACCCGAGCATCCTGCTCACGCCGCGAAAGCCAGTGAGGCCGGCGTCCTCTCAGGGCAGGTCACGTTGACGACGTTGCGCGTCAGCGATGTGTATTACACCGTGCATACCAAGCGCGAGGCCCAGGAAGGTGACCCGCAGACGATGCGCGTTGACTACAAGATCGGCTGGCATGAATACAAGTCGGAGTGGGTTTGTTTGGAACACACTGGCTTTGCGCGGCAGAAGGCGGTGGCCTGGTGGCAACGTCGCTCGCCTGATCCGGTACCCGACACGGCCGAACGCGCCGTGGAACTGGCGCGGAATGGTGCTCTCGCTGCGACTTTGGCCATCACCGTCCGCGCGGTGGCTGGCGAGCCGTATGACCGGATTACGGACTACGAGCTCGGGCCGCTGCCCGAACCGTTACCAACCGAAGTGTTGGAGCGCTACGAACCATCGTTGGACGAGATTCCCTTTTGACGAGGAGAGAAAGATGCCGCGCATTTGTTCGCGTTGCCGCTACTGGGACCGCACGCACGTACTGAGCGAAGTTGGTCGTTGCCATCGGTATCCGCCGGAACCAGCGGAGATGGAATTGACTCCCGGCGCAACACCGCACTTGGTCGTCCTCCATGATTGGCCGTTCACCATCGCCAGCGATTGCTGCGGCGAGTTCATGAGCCAAGTCCTGCCTTTCGTGTATCCCACGCCCTTGTCGGCCAACTAAGAGGTGGAGCGATGGCTCGCGTGCTCATCATCGGCGACACACACGCGCCAGGTATGCGCCGGGGTTATGTCGACTTCCTGCAGCGCGTCGCGGAACGCTACGACACCAACCGCGTCGTGCATATCGGCGACTTGGTCGATTGGGCGTCGATCAGCTTTCATGAGAAAAGTCCGGCGATGAGCAATGCCACTCGCGAATTTGAACTAGCGCGCCGGCAGGTCGGGGCGCTGGCGCGCGCGTTTCCCAAAGTGGATTGGCTACTGGGCAATCACGATGCCTTGACGGAACGCCAGGCGTTAGCGGCGGGGTTGCCGACGCAAGTGCTGCGCGACTTTGCCGAACTCTGGGAGTTGAAATGGGTCGTGCACCCCCGTTTTACGAAGATCTGCATCGACGGCGTGCTGTACGCGCATGGCGATAGCGGACGTGGCGGCCAGGATGCGGCACTTGCGCAAGCGAAAGACCATTTTCGGTCCACGGTGATTGGCCATTTCCATAGCCAGGCGGGGGTGAAGTGGTGGGCCAATCCCGAGTTTCGCGTCTTTGGTCTCTCGGTGGGATGCGGCATCGACATGGGCCGACTGCAGTTTGAATACGGCCGCAAGATTGTCGCCAAGCCCATGCTGGGTTGCGGCGTGGTGATCGATGGCCGGCGGGCGTTCTTTGAACCTTGGTTACTGAAATCTCGTTAAGGAGCAAATATGCGGATCGAAGTAAATAATGAAGCGGATCGGCTGCGCCGCCGAACAAGGCCCATCAAATGTGCGAACGATAAGCGTATCCGACATCCCGATCCAGGTGAGCGAGATGCCGGAGATCGCCACGCGCCCGACATGCGTGAGTGCGATGACTGTGGGGATCACGCCTTGTCTTGCCGCTGTCGTCCTGGTGAAGGCTGAAAGGGGAAGCCATGTCCGAACAACCGATGACGATCAAGTTCCCGACAGTGACGGCGACTGGTGATGATCGCGAGAATCCTAAAGATCGTGTTGGCGTGCGTAAGCCGCCGCTGCATTTGATTCCGCCGGCCGCCGAAATCTTGGAAAGTGCGGTGATGGCGCTGGGGGCCAAGAAATATGGCGAATTTAATTGGCGATCGTCGAACGTCAAAGCGTCGGTGTACGTGGCAGCCGCGCGCCGGCATCTCTTGCAGTGGTTCGATGGTCAAAACGACGATGCGGAAAGCGGCGTCTCGCATCTTGCCCATGCGCGGGCCTGTCTGGGCATTCTGCTCGATGCATTGGCGACAGGGCACCTCGTCGACGATCGGCCGCCGGTCGGCGCGAGCGCTCAATTGATCGAACAACTCACCGCACCGGCGGAGGCACCGCGATGATTTATCTGGCGTCCGCCTATAGTCATCCCGATGCGCGGGTCCGCGAATGGCGCTTTCAGGAAGCTTGTCGCGCCGCGGCCGCCTTACTGCGCGCAGGCCTCACGGTGCTGTCGCCGATTGCGCATTCTCATCCCATTGCTCGCTTTGGTATGCCGACGAGTTGGGAGTTCTGGTCGCAGATCGATCGCGAATACTTGTCGCGCTGTGATGTTTTGGCCGTGCTGACAATTCCCGGCTGGCGCGAGAGCGTCGGCGTCCAGGCTGAGATCAAATTGGCCCACGAGTTGGGCCTACCGGTGGTTTACGTCGCACCGTGCGACTTGGAGGCGATTGAACGTGAACCGCCGTCGCTGGCTGAGCTAGTACAACATTCTATGCCGACGCAACAACCATTGGTGTGACATGCAGCGAATGAAAATGCTTGGCAAAGTCTGGCGGTTGCGGTTTGCGCCGAATATGGCCAATCGGGGCGACTGCGATCCACCGGCTCAACGAGCGAAGGAAATCCGCGTGTCTTCCGCGCTGCGCGGCGAAGAACGGCTCGAAGTATTGCTGCACGAGTTTGTGCATGCCGCCGGTTGGCACATCGATGAATCGTTCGTGGAGCGATTTGCCGCCGATGCCGCCCGTGCGTTGTGGCGAATCGGCTATCGCAACGGCGACGAGACGAATGATCAATGATCTCCACCTGCTTCTCAATCTGGAGTATTTAAATGTATCAACCGATTGATCCAGCCGAACTTTCTCCAGATCAGCGCCGCCTCGAGTTGGCGCGCATTCTTGCCACCGGCGTATTGCGGCTGCGGAGAATTCGCTTGCTCGGCAAAATCCCTGCAGCGTTTACGCAAGATTCCGTCGCTGGAGGCCTTGATGTTCCGCCGGAAACAGTGCTCAGTGGTCGCAACGGTTAACGGCCCCGAGAGGCCGAAACAAAGCGAGCCGACCAGGTGCTACGAACACCTCGCCGGCTCTCACCACAACCACCCTTTAATTACGAAAGGGCCTGTCATGGCTACGTCTGATTCTACAACCGCGCGCCCGCGGTTGAACATCACCAAAGAGGTCACCGCCATGGAGCGGATGACCGTCGCCCAATTACGGGCTAAATATGCCGAAGTCTTCGGCGAGCCGACCAAGTGTCGGCATAAAGAGCGGCTCATCAAGCGGATTGCGTGGCGGATGCAGGCCAACGCCGAAGGAGGCCTCTCGGAACTCGCTCACCAACGGGCAATGGAACTTGTCAATGATGCCGACCTGCGCATGACGCCGCCGCGCCCACCCAAGGTCGCCGCGAATGCCCAAGCACGAACGACCACGATGGCCACAAAGCTGCGCCCCCATACCGAGTTATTGCCGGGCACCGTACTGCAACGCGAATACAAAGGGCAAACGGTGCGCGTGACGGTATTGGTGGACGGCTTCGAGTACGCGGGCGAGCGCTACAAGTCG
Organism: Pirellulaceae bacterium; assembly: GCA_041752355.1. Classification (GTDB taxonomy): domain Bacteria; phylum Planctomycetota; class Planctomycetia; order Pirellulales; family Pirellulaceae; genus JAEZGD01. The sequence continues at coordinate 6,608 of JBGSHH010000053.1, forward strand.
CTCACCGCCGTCGCGAAAGTTGTGACCAGTAAGCATTGGAACGGCTTCCACTTCTTCGGCCTCCGCCAGCAGGGAGGTGCACAATGAGCCGACCGAAACCTAAACCGCCTGCCAACCCGATCTTTCGCTGCGCGATCTATACCCGCAAGTCGACCGAAGAAGGGCTGGAACAGGAATTTAACTCGCTCGACGCGCAGCGCGATGCTGGCGAGTCGTATATCAAAAGCCAACAACACGAAGGTTGGGTTTGCCTGCCGAGCCAATATGATGATGGCGGCTACACCGGAGCCAACATGGA
>JBGSHH010000054.1:0-9844 GCA_041752355.1 Pirellulaceae bacterium
TCCAACTATCTCCAGTTCTGGACCTTCGTACTTTGACACGTCTAATGCTAGAGTAATCCTCGAATAGCCATCAGTTGCCCATTCCTGAATCGGCCTCTGACGAGCCTCGTCAAAAACTTCGTCTGGCCTAATCCACAACCCACCTGCGGGCCATCGTCCCGAGATTGCGACGCGATCTAGAATCGCAGATGCAGACACCGTAAACGCATCTTGTGATGTGATACGATTAAAACACACGCCACGTAACCACACACCCGAACGAACGGCAAAGCGTCCTGGAGTTATTCGGCAACGATCGAATACTACGTTTGTGAGAGAAAACTCATTCGATTCGCTCATTGTCGGTCCGATAATCAGTTCGTCAAATTGGCGCTCAAGAAATGTTGCATTACTGAGTTGTCGGTTTCCTAATGCATCTATTGAAACACCCAGCACGTTATCTGTATATTCGCTCATTCGCCGAAGACCTCCTTAATCCACTTGTATCCAAAGTCTAATGCAATCGAATCATAGGTGATTACCGCAGTTACCTCTGGCCGCCTAAAGTGAGCGTTGATGGAAGATCTGCTTCCACCAGTGATGTCAAATCCAATCCCCGAGGAAGTCGTAAAATCAACCGGTGCATTGCCCTTGTGGTGCGTCAATCCTGACAGCAAGGAATCAGTTTCCGCAATTTCTGCAACGCGTCGCTCTACCGCAGTGCCGAAGAACAATGTCATACGCCACGGTTCTTCCACAATTGCATCAATCTCTTTTTCTCTCAAGTACCGTTGCAACAAAGACCCGTCATTCAAAAAGGCGTCGCGAGTTTCTGCCGTGACTCCCGCGAGCCGTTTTTGAACTTTGAGATAGCTGTTATGCACCCAGACGCTGAAGCCCCAATCGTCATCGCCTACGAAGTAGGTGTGATGATCGGCGATGCGGAAATTATAGACTCGCGCAGGCGTGCCGGTGAGTTCCACGGCGGTGACGGGGGTCCATTGGCCGTCGTGCGAGTGGACCCAATCCCTCACGCGCAATTGCCCCGCCGGCACCCAGCCTCGGTCTTGCACATAGAACGGATGCTCCGCGGAGAGCAGTGGGCAAAGGGGAAGGGGCGGGAAGCGAGGAATGCCAAGCCCCTAGCGGAAGAGGTGGTGAATGCCTGAGACGTATGTGACCAACCGGAGTGCTTGTAAAGTTGACGGCACGGAACCGGGAAACAAAACGTTGTCGTGTGAGAATTGCCAGCGATTTTAAGCTGCCTGAGCAGTACAATGGCGCGACGCGTAGCCCGCTCGCAAAACACAAGGAGGGTCAGTCATGAGACCAAAGCTATTCCTGCTCGCCATCGCGTTGACGTCTTGTATAGCTATCACGGACGCGCGGGGACAGTTTGATTTCCCGGTGGGTCGACCGCGAGCACCTGTGGCAGCGCCGCTGGTAACACCCACCGCGCAAGTGCTGTTCCGGGCTCCCGACAAGATGCGTGTCGATGACGATCTCGACGTTGACAAGAGCAAGTATCAGCCCGTTGTCGCGCCGGCGCGGCGCAACTTACCGCAAGGCAAAGTCACGAGTCTGCTGTTCTCTAGCAGTTCGGACGAGCGCAAATTCGAAATCAAAGGAACACTGGAGGTTTACCGAGCGACTCCTCGCAGTAGCCCTTACCTTGAAAAGTTCTCCATTCCAATGGAGATCGACGAGGCCGATGTCATCACGGCGCTAACGGGCCGCGTCGTCACTAAAGCTATTTACCTTCCATCGGATGTCGTCGATATGATCGGCGAAAACAGTTCGAAGACGATCGCTTCGATCAATGGCGAAGGGGAGAAGTCCGCGGAAACGATTGCCGGCGAACGGGGAACTGTGCTGGCGGTACTGCGACTCACCGCTGTCGATGCCGGCATTCCTGGTGGCGTGTTTCCCAAGGTGAAGGATTTTACTTTGCTCGAGGATCGTAGGACGGTGAAGTATGCGGAGACAGCTAGCGAACCGCCAACGCCGGCACCGGCACCGCCAACTCCGGCGCCTACACCGTGAACCGTGTCGCCGACAGACTGGGCGAGTGCGCGGACGGCAGACAGGAATGTCCGCCCCACCAAAAAGGAAAGACCAGGCAGGCAAGGATGCCTACCCCACTAGTTGCAGCACTATTAAAATTTGCTAACATACGGTGTGGCGGTGGTGAAGCGCGGTCGCTCTCTCCCCGTCCCTAAGCGGAACATCAGCAATACCTTACGACAGTGTAGGCGGAGTTTACCTCGGTAATCGGCAGCTTCTCGTCGCGAGCATTTGATGAAGTTCGTGTTTGTCAATTCTACGCAGCTTATCTCAACGTCCAATCATCACGCGGAGCGTGGTGAGTACAGCGCTCTCCTACAGCAGGCCAAGTCATGAATTTGCTGACTTTGCTCCTTGAAATGCTGCTGGGCAGTTTTGGCCGATCCCTGCCTTGGCAGGCTGCTTCGGTTCAGAGGTGCGCACGCCCTATTCGTCGTTCGTCATCACGCGCGAGCTCCTTGCTGGAGATCATGCTGGTGCCAGTTCACGGCGAAAGCGTTGCCTCCAGTGTCTGGTTACTGGCGATGAGATGGCTGAACTGGAGTCCTCGTAAGCGGCGTTCACTAGCGCCTCGCCCAGCGGATAGCCATCCCTCGGCGAGTGTGCTCGACCCTTGTCCGATGGTGCGCCCTTGGTGCGCGCCGACACCGCGAACCTGGCCCCTCTCCCCGTAGCATTGCCCACGCACGCAACTTTGTCGAACGCCTGCGATTCACCACGCGCGCGAATTCTCGCGCCGTCGGGGAAGATGCTCCCGCTAGCGCTGTTTTTATCAAAGCAGGCACGCATTGATGCGGGCCGCTTTGCGAGCAGGGAGCAAACTAGTGACCCCCATTTTTGGCGAAACCAGCCCCGTGTTGGCCTCGGTCATCACGGCGGTGATTGTCTTTGTCTTGGCAGTGGTGTTGGTAAAAATCTTCGATCGCTTGCGGCTCAAAGATGCCGAGAATCAAGCGAAGGAAATTGTGACGCGCGCCGAGCGCGAATCACAGAACAAGGTTAAAGAGGCCGAACTCGAAATCAAAGAGAAAGCGCTCACGCAAAAAGCCGAAATCGACCGCGATCTGTCGAAGGTCCGCGACGAAATGCGGGAGCGCGAGCGCTTGCTCGACAAACGCCATGAAATGGTCGAATCACAGGCCGATGGTCTACGCAAGCAAGAACGCATCGTCGAATCGACCCAGCGCCGTCTGACGGAAAAACTGGAGGATGTCGCCCATAAGACCGAAGAAGTCAACAAGCTTTTGGAACAGCAAAAGCAAGCGTTGCAAAATCTCAGCGGCTTGAGTCGCGAGGAAGCGACCAAGCGTTTGCTCACGCAACTCGAAGACGAACTATCCGGCGAGACGGGATCGATCGTGCTCAAACACGAACGGCGCGTGGCGGAAATCTGCGATGCCAAATCGCGCGAGATGCTGCTCACCGCGCTGCAACGCTATGCTGCGGCACATACCGCCGAATCGACCACCAGCACCGTCGATATCCCCAGCGACGAAATGAAGGGACGTATCATTGGCCGCGAGGGACGCAACATCCGCGCGTTTGAAAAAGCGACCGGCGTGGATGTGATTATCGACGACACACCTGGCGTGGTGATTGTCAGTGGCTTCGATCCGGTGCGACGTGAAATCGCGCGGCAGTCGCTCAATAAACTCATCGCCGATGGCCGCATTCATCCGTCGCGTATCGAGGAACTGGTCGGCGAAACCGAAAAAGAAATGGAAGCGTTCATCCAACGCAAAGGCGAGGAAGCCGCGCAAGAGGTGAATATTCATGGCCTGCATCCGCGCATCCTGTACATGCTCGGTCGCTTGCACTTCCGCACCAGCTACAGCCAAAACGTGCTGCGGCACAGCATCGAAGTGGCGTTTCTGACTGGCATGATGGGAGAAATGCTCGGCATGGATGGCGATTTGGGTCGCCGCTGCGGTTTGTTGCACGACATCGGCAAAGCGGCCGACCACGAACTAGAAGGTGGCCATCCGAAGATCGGTGCCGACCTGCTCAAGCGTCACGGCGAAGGACCAGAGGTGGTCCATGCCGCGCTGGGGCATCACGATGAGATCGTCGTCGAGCATCCCTTCACGATGTTAGTCGCCACTGGCGATGCTTGCAGCGCTTCGCGTCCAGGTGCCCGCCGCGAGACGCTGGAACGCTATATTAAACGGATGGAAGAACTCGAATCGATCGCCAGCAGTTTTGCGGGTGTCGAGCAAGCGTTCGCGATTCAAGCGGGTCGCGAATTGCGTGTGATCGCCAGTTCCAAAGATACCGACGACGCGAAAGCTTCCAAGCTCGCCCGCGATATCGCCAAGGCGTTTGAAGAGCAGTTGACGTATCCTGGCGAGATTAAGGTGACGGTGGTCCGCGAAGCGCGGTTTACGGAGTTGGCGCGGTAGTGGCGAAATAACGAAGCCCGCATGACCATGATCAAAGTGAGCACCCGCAAGTGCGCATCCTTCTCATCGGCGATATCGTAGGCAAGCCTGGGCGGCGCATCGTGGCGCAGGCGCTCCCAGGGCTGCGCAAACGCGAAGCGCTGGATTTCGTGATTGCCAATGCTGAAAACTCGGCCGATGGTTCCGGCGTCACGCCGTCCATTTATCGCGAAATGATCAACGCCGGCGTCGATTGCATTACGCTGGGTGACCACATCTATCGCCGCCGCGAAATCAATAGCGTGCTGGAAAGTGAAAGCAACATCGTCAAGCCGGCGAATTATCCTGCCGCGGCGCCAGGCAAGAGTTGGACCGTGGTCAACAGTGCCGCTGGCGTGCCAGTGTTTGTTGCCAGTTTGATGGGTCGGGTTTTCATGCGTCCCGTCGATTGCCCTTGGACGGCGGCCGATCGCATCTTGAAGGAGAAGCCGGCGGAAGCGAAAGTCGCGATTATCGATTTTCACGCCGAAGCCACCAGCGATATGCAGCTCATGGGGCGCTATCTGGATGGTCGCGTGTCGGCCGTGCTGGGAACGCATACGCATGTGCCCACCGCCGATGAGCACGTGCAGTCCGGGGGCACCGCGTTTCAATGCGATGTCGGCATGACGGGTCCACACGATAGCATCTTGGGACGCAAGGTCGAGTGCGTGCTCGAAACGACACTCACCTTCAATCCGACGCATTTTGATGTTGCCACGGGCGATGTCCGAATCAACGGCGCGATCATCGACATCGATGCCGAGACCGGAAAAGCGACCGCGATTCGTCGGTTATGTGTGCGCGAAGAAGAAGTGCCGGCGCTGCGTCAATTGGCCGATGCTGGCAAGCAATCACTCACCGGCCAAGGGCCGTTGATTCTGTAGTCAAAGTTGACCATTGTTCAACTCTAACGGTTCGTAACCAGCGGTTCATGTTTTGGCGATGGGGCGCCGAATTCTTAGGTGTGTTCTCGCCCGCGTGTCGGTCCGCCGCAAAGGAATGCGACGTTGAACGCTTTCAAGTTTGTTCGTCATACGTATCTTTGCTATTTCTCCCAACCGGTCGCCGATCGCGTGCTGTATCGACTGCTACGCAAAACGGCCGTAACGTCGATCGTCGAGATCGGCCTGGGACAACTAGGCCGGACGCGCCGTCTATTGGAGCTAGCAGCGGAGAAGACGCCGCTGGAAGCGCTCAAATACGCAGGCATCGATCTGTTCGAATCGCGCGCCGCGGAGCGTGTCGGCGTCGATCTGAAGGTCGCGCACAAGGAACTGAAACCTGTTTGCGGCAAATTGCAACTGATCCCTGGCGATCCGTTCAGCGCTCTGGCCCGCAGTGCCAACTCTCTCACCAAAACCGACCTAATCGTGATCAGTCACGATCTCGACGCGGACTCACTGGCCAAGGCGTGGTTCTATTTGCCACGGATGCTGCACGACCGCTCGCTCGTTTACCGCGAGGAAACCGGCAAGAAGCCTGGGGAAACGATCTTCCGCCCACTTCCTCGATTGGAAATCGAGCAACTCGCCTCGACCGCCGCTCGCGGCATGCGTCGCGCGGCATAGTGAAGCTGCTCGGGCGAGCAGAGCGCCCGCAAGGATGGCTGCCTAGCCCGCAAAAAAAGGCCTGTCTTTCTCTGTATTTTTGTTTGCCATGGCCCCCGCGATAGAGTTAGTATGGAGCCAACTCCAACTGACTCTTAGCGGAGACCCTCCGATGAACAAGCAACGCACCCGCGTCGGCATTTCTACCCCGAGTCTTAAGCGTCGTTTACAATTTGAGCCTCTCGAAGATCGTAAGCTATTGGCGACGATAATCTACGAGACTTATAAAACGCTCGACTATCACGCGACCGGCACCTTTGCGGGGCAAACGCGCGCCGACATCATGTCGCCGAACGACTTTCATGACGACTACTCAGGCGCGTTTACGTTTGCAGGATCCGTAGCCTACAACGACCACTCGGTGGGCAATTCGACGTCCGGAAGCGGCACAGGAACGGGGAGTGGCAGCGAAAATTGTCCGCCGAATTTTGGCCAGATCGATACCTACGCCTACGCGTTTGATGCCACGAATCAGATCGGCGTCAATGGCACGCAGATTGGCATTTCGCTTTCGACGACCAGTTTTGTCTATTCCAACCCGCCCTGTATGGGGCCGTATTCAGCGGGCTCGACTCCCTTTGACGATACCTTCAGCGGCACCTTGGATATCTCTTCGATACCCTATAAAGCGGTGCTCGATGCTTCCAGCAGCGGCAACATTCAGACCGAACTGGGACCAAGGCCCTATCGTAACAGCGGTGCCATCAATGTCGACTTGACACCCTACGCCGAAGACGAGTTCGGTGCGCCCATTGCGTTTGATATCGATGTGGTTGATATCTATCAACACAATGGCCTGGCGCAGGTGGAGATCGCGATTAGCGGCCCCACACTCGCCGCCCCCTCACCGACGACCATCATCAGCGATATCAAGGTCTACTTTGCGAGCGGCCCCGAGATTGCCAATATTCTCGGTCCCGAGTTCGATAGCTATCCGCTTTATTGGAATAGCGGTAATGCCCTCTTGCGCTTGGATATGCCTGCCGAACTCCCCGTAGGCGCAACGCACATTATCGCGATTGCGGACGGTCAGAGCCTGCTGGAGGAGTCATCGGAGAGCAACAACTTCTTTGTCGATGAGTTGCAACTTCCGGGTGCGATTTACACCTATTCGTTTACGGCGGAAGTAACCCAAGCGATTCCCAACGCCGGCGCGCCGGAGCAAGCACCGATCGTCAATGTTGGGGATATTATCAGCGGTACTTTCAGCTACGACTCCACAGGTGCATTTGGCAATGTATCCCTGACTCTCAATGGATTTCCTCAACTCTCCACCGAGTACTTCAATACCGCTTGGTTCGACTATGATTCGGATTCACAGCTTGATTTCGCATTGCTCAACGAGGTCTATGTTCCGCAGTGGGACCTATACCCTTGGGTGCAAACGGATCTGTACTTCAGTGGTCCCGCAGTGGTCGATGGTGTCATACCGGCATCGCTCGCCGGACTGCAAGGAGCGATGCGAATCGGTTCCGAAGCAGCCGACGGCTTCTCCAACGGTTTCACCGTGCTGGCCGACTTTACCAGTCTGACGCGCGAATCCACGCTGGCAGGCATTGATGTCGATGTGGAAATCGATGAAGAAACCATTGGGACCGTGGATATCGCCACTCTCTTCGCCGTGGCGAATGTTCAAGTCGATAGCTCCACGCTGACGGTTACCAATAGCACCCAGCATGGTTCGTTGTCGATCAACTACAGCACCGGCGTCGTCACCTACTTGCCAGCGGCGAATTTTTCTGGGACCGATAGTTTTCGCTATTCCATTACGGACATCGACGGCAACTTGAGTAGCGAAGCGGAAGTCATCTTTACGGTAATCGAAGTTCCTGAACCCTATCAGAATCCCGCCGGGGCGTATTTCGTTAACGCCGATGACTTGTTTGTCACTTCGCTGGATGCCGCGCTAGTCATCACGGAACTCAATGCGACAGGACCGCGACTCCTCAGTCCACCTCCAGTAGGAACAATTATCACCGTGTTCTTCGACGTGGACGGAGACAATCGCTTGACGCCACTCGATGCTGCTTTGATCATCATCTATCTGAATTCACCTGCGCAAGGTGAGGGAGGCGACGTAACATTGCCAGAAGTAGCTACGACGCCAGAAAAGGCGACGAGCGAACCTATAGCGTTCCCTTTGCTAGAACAACCAACGAACGCATCTATTGACTACGATTCCGCCAGTAGCGCGCCCGTCATCGATGCGACGGAAATCCTTTTGTCTCCCCTCGCAACAACGACACACAGGTTGTGGTTTGTTGCGAACGAAGAGGAGTCAGACCTTGCCGATAGAGCCTTCCAATCCAATGACCTGGCAATTGTCTCGGAACGGGATTGGTGGCAAGCTTGGTGGGAGGAGAACCAGCTCGCAAGCCAACGCCAACAATCGCTCTAACTCATTCGACCACAATGGCTTACAGCCTTGCTTGTAACCGTTTTGGCGAGCGGACGCACATTTGACATGCAGGGCAAACTTCGTAAGGCACCCATTTGCCGATTGCGAGGTGGCTTCCTAAGATGAAGCAATCAGGGACGCGACGAAGTGGACTCGTCCGGCCTGATATCCCGCCGTGGTTGAAGTGAATCTCGATGACTGGCCAAAACTCCGATAGCGACCCCAACGCCGAAACACTCGATGGGGTGTCTAGGTCTGCGGTCGACCTGCCACCTGCCAAGTCGGCACCTCTCTCCGATTCCAGTTCCGCCCCAGGCGCGCCCAAAGTGCACTTGGTGGAAGGGAGTGGGGCACATCTCAGCAACGAAACGCATTCGTTGCTTCGCGCGCGAATTCGCGCTTCGGCGATTGTCCTCTTCATTGGCTTCGCGCTGTTCTTTGTCTGGGGCTTTTTCGATCATCGCTTCGACGAGGAATTGGACGCGCGTCATTGGGGGCACACGGTCCTCACCGCGATGCAACTATTCGTGACCGTCGTCTTAGGGGCCAATGCGTATTTGCTCTGCAACAAGTGCGCGATCTGTGTGAAGTCGTTGCGGTTGGCGGAACTGTCGGTGTTCGGCTTGCCGGCATTGTTTTTTTTGATTGTCACCGCGATGTCGCAGTATGCGATTTTGCACACCAAGGACGTGGTTCCTTCGCAGATCGAACCCTGGCTCATTCTGATTTTCATCTATGCGATATTCGTTCCCAATACCTGGCAACGGGCCGCGATTGTTACCGGAACAATCGCGCTATTGCCTATTGTGGTGCGGGTGTCGTTGATGCTGTTCGACGAGAAAATGGCCGATGCCGTCGGCGGTGATATCTTCGCCTTGGGGGCGGTCACGATCATGCTTGGGATGGCGGTATTCACTTCGGCCCTGGGTGTGCATACGATCGGCACCTTACGGCGCGAAGCCTTCATGGCCAAACAACTAGGGCAATATCACCTGAAGCAGCGCATCGGCGCCGGCGGCATGGGGGAAGTCTATTTCGCCGAACATATGCTGATGAAACGCCCCTGCGCCATCAAAATCATTCGGCCCGACAAGGCGGGCGATAGCACGGTACTGGCCCGCTTCGAAAGAGAAGTGCGCGCGTCGGCGAAGTTGTCGCATTGGAATAATATCGACATCTTCGATTATGGTCGCGCCGATGATGGCACGTTCTACTACGTGATGGAATTCCTGCCAGGCATGAGTTTGCAGGACCTGGTAACCAAGTTTGGTCCCTTGCCGCCAGAACGCGTGATTTACTTAATAACGCAAATATGCGACGCACTCGCAGAGGCCCACCGCGCGGGATTAGTGCATCGCGATATTAAGCCTGCGAAC
>JBGSHH010000055.1:0-16646 GCA_041752355.1 Pirellulaceae bacterium
CCGTCTGATCAAGCTTTGTCGAGAGCGACAAGTCGCCGTGTGGCATGGGCATGACTACAAGAGCAACGCGCTGGGACTACTAGTGCGCAAGTTCGTGCCGCTACGTTTAGTCACGACGGTGCATGGCTGGGTGCAGCATACTTGGCGTACGCCGTTGTACTACTGGATCGATCGATTGTCTCTGCGCTCCTACGAGCGCGTGATTTGCGTCTCGGAAGATCTGCGTCAGGCCTGCTTGCGTGCGGGCGTTTCCGCCACGCGTTGTCTGACGCTAGAGAACGGCATCGAAACGAATGTCTATCGTCGCAAGCTGGCACCGCTGGAGGCGAAGCGTCAACTCGGTCTGCCGACCGATCGCCTTGTCGTCGGCGGCATCGGTCGACTTTCCGCCGAGAAAGGCTTCGATCGCTTGATCGCCGCCGTGGCGAAGCGATTGGCTGCAGGCGACAACCTGCAGCTGGTCATCATCGGCGATGGTTCGGAGCGCGCAGCGCTGCAACGCCAGATCGACGCCAGTCAGTTGGGCGACCGCGTTCAACTCGTGGGGCATCAGAACGACATTCCGACATGGCTGCAGGCCATGGACCTGTTTACGCTTAGCAGCTTGCGCGAGGGTTTGCCCAACGTGATCCTCGAAGCGATGGCGATGGAGACGCCGATCATCGCGACGGATGTGGGTGGTGTATCACGGGCCATCACGCCCGATGCAACCGGTCTATTGATTCCCGCAGCCGATGACGCCGCGCTGGAAAAGGCAATTGGAACGCTAGCCAACGATGAACGCTTGCGGATGCAGTTGGCGACCGAGGCGCGGGCCAGTGTCGTGCGACAGTACGACTTCGCCCAGCGCATGAATCAAATGCGTGACATTTACGACGATCTATTAATGTCAGGTGAAGTTCGTTGAGCACGATTGCCTCACCTCGCTCCGCCGCACAAACTGCTTCGGTGCCTCGCCCAACCGCATGCGCGGCGCCGTTACGTTGTCCGGCATTGCTCGTATCGATCGATACGGAGGAAGAATTCGATTGGGATCGCCCCGCTGCCGCACAAGTGCCGCGTGTGACGCATACCGCCGAACTCGAACGCCTGCAAGATCTCTGCGACGATGTAGGGGTACGGCCAACCTATGTCGTCGACTATCCCTTGCTGACCGATGCACCAACAGTAGATGTGCTCCGACGACTCCAGCAACGCGGCACCTGTGAAATCGGCGGGCATCTGCATCCTTGGGTCAATCCTCCTGTTGTCGAGACCGATCATCCGCGAAATACCTATCTCTGCAATTTGCCGTTGTCTCTGCAAGAAGAGAAGTTGGGGCGATTGAACGAGGCGTTTACGAGCGCTTTGGACTGCCAGCCCACCTGCTTCAAGGCGGGGCGCTATGGTCTGTCGCCGGAGACAGCGCAACTGCTGCTGCGTTTTGGTTATCGTGTCGATTGCAGCGCCGTCGCCTACACGAGCTTTACGGACGACGACGGCCCCGATTTCCGCCACATCACCAACAAGCCATTCTATTGGGAAAATCAAGGCTTGCTCGAAGTTCCTTGTTCGGTCGCGTATTCGCGGTTTTCACAAGATTGGTCGCACGCGCTCCATCAGCGGCTATCGTCCGATCCATGGCGCGCTATGCGAATGATTGGTGTGCTGTGGCATACGCGTTTGCTTCGCAAGATCTTCCTTAGCCCGGAAGTCCACCAGGGTGCCAATTTGAAACTGGCGATGTCGGCGCTCGTCGCTAGCGCTGCACCCGTGTTGCACTTGAGTTTTCACAGTCCTTCGTTGGCTCCCGGCCACACCCCTTATGTTCGCGACATCGCTCAGCGCGATGCCTTTCTTGCCACCATCCGCGACGTGCTGACTTATGCTCGTCGCGAGTTGGGGGCTACTTCGTACACGCTTTCTGAGTTTGCCGCTCTGTTTTCAGGAACGACGCCATGATTTGCTTAGGTATTTCTCCGCTGGATAAAGATGCTACCGTCACGCTCATGATTGATGGGCAAATCGTAAGTGCCATCGCTGAAGAGCGTCTTAGCCGACAAAAGATGCATAGCGGCTTTCCCTATCAAGCACTGCCGACCGTGTTGAATATGGCGAATGTCAAGGCCAGCGACATCGACTGCGTCGCCTATGCGTTCTACGACGCGCCAACGGAACGCCGCCTGATGCGTCGCGAGCGACATGCGGATTTGCGCTTGAACCGCCGGAATCACGAACCGCGCATTTCTAAATTGATCGCCGACGCGCAAGATCGCTTGCATCCTCGGCAGATTGATGTGCCGGGTCTCGCGCGCGGGGACGAAGCGATGCCTAAATCAACCTGGAAGCGTCGCCTTTACGAGCTGGCTTCTAGCGATGGCCTGATCGGCGATTTGATGAATCATCACCAACTCGGCAAGTGGCTCGATACGGCCGCCGCGGATCACCGCCAATACGAACGGGAACTCATCGCAGGACTATGCGAATTTGGTTTGGCCGACAAACTCGAGCGCGTCGAACATCATCAATCGCATGCGGCAAATGCCTTCTATGGCAGTGAGTTCGATCGTGCGTTGATTGTCACGATCGATGCATATGGCTCGGGCTTATCGGCCACGATCAGTATCGGCAGCGAACATGGCATCGAGCGTCTCGACGCACTGCCGACCCCCTATTCGCTCGGCTCGTTCTACGATTCGGTGACTTCGGCGCTTGGTTTTCGACCTGATCGGCACGCTGGAAAGATTGTTGGTCTGGCCGCTTATGGTGATGCCGAAATCCTGGGGGACGTGCTGCGTGGTTTGATCGTGTGGGATGGGCATCGGCCGCGCTGGCGTCGTAGCAGCGATGTCTACTTGGCGCGACGACTGGCGTCGATGTTTCCCAAGGTCGACCTGGCCGCTGCCTACCAAACCGTCTTGGAAGAAATCATCCAACGCTATGTCGGCCATTACGTCGCCGAGACCGGCATTCAGAATGTCGTTCTTTCCGGCGGTGTCTGCGCCAATGTGAAACTCAATCAGCGTATTCACGAATTGCCTGGCGTCGCCAGCATCTATGTCCATCCGAATATGGGCGACGGCGGCTGTGGCACAGGTGCCGCGATCTTGAAAACGATCGAACGCGGCATTCCGATTCCGCCGCTGCGTTCGGTGTACCTGGGACCGGAGTACTCGTCGCACGAACTGCATGCCGCGCTGTCGGAGTTTGGCTTGCCGTTTGTCTGGCGTGACGATATCGAGGAAGAAGTCGCGCGCTTGCTAGCGGATAATCATGTGGTGGCGCGGTTTGATGGTCGCATGGAGTATGGTCCGCGCGCGCTAGGCAATCGTTCACTACTCTATCCGGCGACCGATCCCAAGGTGAATCAGTGGCTGAACGAGCGTCTGCATCGCACCGAGTTCATGCCATTCGCGCCAGCCACCTTGGCGGAAGACGCGCACAGTTGCTATCAACGTTTGGCAGGCGCGGAAAAAGCGGCGCAGTTCATGACTGTGACCTTCGATTGCACACCGTGGATGCGAAAGAACTCGCCAGCGGCGGTCCATATCGATGGCACCGCGCGGCCGCAACTGGTAAGCGCCGAATCCAATCCCGGCTTCTATAAAATTCTGCGGGAATATAAGCATCTGACGGGCCTCCCCAGCGTGATCAACACCAGTTTCAACATGCACGAAGAACCGATTGTGTGTTCGCCCCACGATGCGATTCGTTCGTTCCTGGCAGGTGGCATTGATTACCTGGCACTCGGCGAATTCCTCGTGGCGTCGCCGGAACTCGCGCGTCGCGAACGTCGCGAACAAGCCACGCTGGTCGCATAGGTGGGACGATTTGCCCGAATGGACAGCAGTGCGATGACAGTCCGTGAACTTACTTTGCCGACAAACGCCGCGCCCGCGACGATGCAAACGCGCGTCGTGCGCGGGCCGGAATGCCTGGCGAGAGTTTCCCATTGGCAACAATGTCTGGTCGGGGGTGCATTCGTTGCCGATCCACGTTGGCTTTTGGTGCTGAGTGAGGCATTTGGGCATGAGCCTTTGGCGGTGGAATGCCTGTGCGATGGTCAATTGGCCGGCTATCTACCGCTATTGCACGTCCGCAGTCGGTTGTTTGGCCGCCATTTGGTGAGTTTGCCGTATATCAATACGGCCGGCCTCGTGGCCGACGATGACGATATTAAGCAGCAGTTGGTCGACGCTGCCAGGCAGCTAGCGGACGAACTCAACGTTCGCCATTTGCAGTTGCGGCACGAAGTTGAGTACCAACATCCGGCGCTGACGCAATCGCTAACGAACAAGGTTCATATGCGTTTGCCGTTGCCCAAAAGCGCTGATGAACTCTGGGCCGCGTTGTCGCCTAAAGTTCGCAATCAAGTGCGTAAAGCGCAAAAGAACGACTTTGATGTGACCTGGGGAAGAGAAGCACTCTTGTCACCATTTTATCAGGTGTTTCGTCGCAACATGCGCGACTTAGGGACGCCGGTCTTTAGTCGCCGGCTGTTTGAGCGCTGGCTTGCGCACTTCCCCAGCGAAGCGGAAATCTGCGTACTGCGGCATTGCGCCCAACCAATCGCCGCCGCGATCTTGCTGCATGGGCGAGAGCGAACGGAAGTTCTCAGCGCCAGCACGCTACGCGAGTTCAATGCGCTCTGCCCGAATATGCAGATGTATTGGGAGCTATTAACGCGCTCGATCGAACGCCGGCAATCGCTTTTCGATTTTGGTCGCAGCACGCTGGATAGCAACACCTACCGCTTCAAGCGCCAATGGGGTGCCGAGGCGCATCCCGCCGTCTGGCAGTTCTACACGCGCGGCGGCAACGTTGGCGATCTTCGCCCTGACAATCCCAAGTTCGCTTTGGCGACGCGCATCTGGCAAAAGCTACCCCTTTGGGTAGCGAACTTGCTCGGTCCTTCGATCGTTAAAGGCATTCCCTAAGTGACCTCACTCAACGCATGATCGCCGCCGAACTAGCGCGCGTTGCCGTTATCGGTTCGGGCGAACTCGCCCACGCCTATCGCCAGGCGCTGCGCGAAGTTCCCGGCGCGCGGCGCATTGCTGTCGGTTTGCCTGGCAAGATCGATGCCATAGTGATTTGCGACACTGCGATTGCCGTGAGCGACCAGGTCGGCGAATGGCTGTCGCATGGCGTGGCGGTGCTCTGTCATAGCGAACTGCTGGCGCATTGCGAACAAACGCGCAAGGCGATCGCCGCCTCGCGCGAGTTTGGCACACCACTGGCGATTATGAATCCGCTCTGTTTCGCCACCGCGATCAAACAAGCCACCGATTTGATTGGAACCAACCTGCTCGGCGAATGTCGCGCGGTACAGATATCACTGTCCGGTGCCGCTTTTTCCATCGACCACGCCATCTCGGCGGCCTGCTTGGGTATCGATCTGGCCAGGCGGTGGCTCGGTGCCGTGACCGCTATTCAGGCCGTCTCGTTTCACTCGCCACTCCACGGCACGGGGGGCGAAGCGTGGCATATCTTTCTACAAGGACAGCAGCAAGCCATCGGCGAAGTCCTGTTTCGCCCTGGTATGCCGAATGCCGGTGAATCGCTGCTAGCATTTCAGGGGACGCAAGGTGAACTGGTCGTCGGCGCGGAAGGGTCGCGCTACCGTGTCGGAAACAGCGGCCCATGGCTCACGTTTGGCCACGGCTTTCAACGTCATGCGGCGCTGCGGGCGGAACTCCACAATTTTCTCGAAGGACGTCGCGGCCTGGCGACACTCGGCTTTGCGCCCCGCGATATGCTGCTAGTTGCCGAGTTGTGGGGCATTGTCGAATCGTCGGCGCACAACTACGGCTGGCTTAAACTAGCCACTTCTCCTGGCGGCGGGCTCTTCGCCGCTTTGGCCGCCACGCGGGCGAGCTAACTACGCTCCCGCTGCGCGTCGGTTTCCGCTAAACTACGCGGCGTCTCTTTCCCCTGTCAAGGATTCGTCTGTGGGACGTTATTTGGTTACGGGCTGTGCAGGCTTCATCGCCGCCAATGTGTGCCGCTTACTGCTGGCGGCGGGACATGAGGTTGTCGGTGTCGATAATCTCAATCACGCCTACGACGCGCGGCTCAAGGATTGGAGGCTGGCGCAACTTGCCTCGCCCCGATTCACTTATGAATGTGCCGACATAGGCCAGATTGACGAATTGCGGGCGAAGCTTGCTCCGCACGTTCCAGCCGATCAACCCTTTGCCGCCGCGATCAATCTGGCCGCTCGGGCCGGCGTGCGACCTTCGATGCTCGATCCGCGAGGCTACTACCAGGCCAACGTCATCGGCACGATCAATATCTTGGAACTGTGCCGCGAGTGGGGCGTGAAGAAGTGTGTATTGGCATCGTCGTCGAGCGTCTACGGCGATAGCACCGACATTCCGTATCGCGAGGATCAGTCGGTCGCGCGGCCTGTTTCCCCTTATGCTGCTTCCAAACAAGCTGGCGAGACGCTGGCCTATTCCTATCATCATTTGCACTGTCTCGATATCTCAGTGCTGCGATTCTTCACCGTGTATGGTCCCGCCGGTCGCCCCGATATGAGCATCTTCCGCTTTGTCCGCAATATCGCGGAAGGCACCACGCTCACGCTCTGGGGCGATGGGAATCAACGTCGTGATTTTACGTATGTCGATGATATCGCCGCTGGCGTGATCGCTTCGTTGAAACCTATCGGCTACGAAATCTTCAATCTCGGTGGCGATCGCCCTGCGTCGGTGAACGAAGTGCTGGCCATGTTAGCCCAACGACTGGGCAAAGAACCGCTCATCGAGCGTCGCCCCGCGCATCCTGCGGATGTGCCGCAAACGTGGGCCGACATTTCCAAAGCGAAACGCTTGCTGAACTGGTCGCCGCAGGTTGGCCTGGAACAAGGATTGGCGGCGAGTGTCGAATGGTATCTAGCTAATCGCGACTTCGCGATGAGCCTGGACCTCGGCGATTGATTCAACCCGTGACCCACGAATAGGAAGCTTGCTTGTGGCTGGAACCAGTCTGCTGATGCTGATCGACGATATCTCGACCATTCTCGATGATGTCGCCGTGTTGACGAAGGTCGCCGCGAAGAAAACGGCCGGCGTGCTCGGTGACGATTTGGCGCTCAACGCGCATCAGGTCAGCGGAGTGCCCACCAATCGCGAATGGCCTGTCGTCTTCGCGGTGGCGAAAGGGTCGGCCATCAACAAAGTGATTCTCGTGCCAGCCGCCATGGCGCTCAGCGCGTTCGCGCCCTGGTCGATTGGACCTGTTTTGATGATCGGCGGCGGGTACCTTTGCTTTGAAGGCTGCGAAAAGCTGGCCCACAAGTGGCTGCATCCCGCCGAGGAATTGGAGGAACATCGCGAAGAATTGAAGACGGCGTTGGTCGATCCTAACGTTGATCTGATCGCCGTCGAGAAGGAAAAGATTCGCGGCGCAATTCGCACCGATTTTGTGTTATCCGCTGAGATCGTCGTCATCACGCTCGGCACGGTGAAAGATGCGACGATTCTGCAACAGTCCTTGGTGCTGTGTGGTGTTTCGGCCATCATGACGTTTGGCGTGTATGGATTGGTAGCACTGATCGTCAAACTCGATGATGTGGGGCTCTATCTCCACGAATCACGATCTGGCTTCCGGCGTGCTATGGGGAGGGCGATCTTGGTGTCAGCGCCGTACATGATGAAGGGGCTTTCCATTCTGGGCACCGTGGCGATGTTCATGGTCGGCGGTGGCATCATCGTCCATGGGATTCCCCCACTTCATGATGCTGTTCATTCGCTGGCGCATCACGCCGAGGTAGTGCCGGTCATCGGTGGTGTTCTGTCCCCTCTTCTGCAAGCGTTGATCAATATGGTGGCTGGTGTGATTACCGGCGCAATCGTGCTGAGCGTGGTCATGCTGATCGGTAAGCTCTTTCGCAAGCAAGCGAAAGCACACTGATGCGTCGCATTGGCGGCTACCAATGCATCACGAAGCCGCCATCGACGTTGATGGTCTGGCCGGTGACGTGCGCCGCGCGATCAGACGACAAAAATACGATCATGTCGGCGATCGCTTCAGGCGTTTGCCATTTACCGAGCGGCACCACGGCGCGAATCTTTTGCAGCGCCCAATCGTCATAGGAAAGTTGCTTGTCGGGCGGCGACTGATTGTGCCACGCTTGCCACACCGCGCGATTGAGCGGCGTCTGCACCATGCCAGGACAAACGGTGTTCACGCGCACGCCATGCGGGGCGAGATCTTTGGCCAGACACTGGGCGAAGTTGATGTTGGCCGCTTTCGAGGCGCTATAAGGTGGATCGGTTTGCGAGCCGATCTGTCCCGCCACGGAAGCGACAAAGATCATCGTGCCGTTTGCCCTGTCGCGCATCATCGGCCCCAGTGCGTGCGCGACATTCACCATGCCTTGGACGTTGACGCGCATGACTTCGAACCAGTCTGCCGGTTGCAAATTGGTGTACGGAAAGCCGAACTTGCCTGAGCCAATCGCGGCGGCATGCACGAGATGATCGACGCAGCCGAACGCGAGCATCGTTTCGCGCAGCGCGCTTTCCACGGCCTTCTCGTCGGTCACATCCACCGCGCACCCGATGCAGGACGTGTTCTGATCGGCGCACATCGCTGCCGCTGCGACCTCGCCCTTGTCGCCTAGATCCCACAGCGCGACTCTAGCACCTTCGCGCGCAAACTCCCGAGCAGTGGCCAGCCCAATGCCGCTGCCACCCCCGGTCACGACAACGACGCGCTGGTTGAGATGCAGATCCATGAACTAGCGTGCCGTGCTACCAAGGGAGCGCGGTGATGCCATTGCCGCGCGTGCCGATGTCGCCATTAGGGATGCCGATGTTGGAGAGGTTGTTGCTATGAAAGCCGCCGTAGTACTTGGGATAGGCGTTCAAAGCGCGGATGTCGTTGGGCGTGTAGACCGTTCGCGGCGCCGGCCGAGCGAACAACCCGTGGGTCCGTTGACGTGGTGCGGCGGAAAGGCTGCTGGTAGCCCCTAAGCTCACCGCCAAAGCCAATAGTCCAAAGAGCAGGCTGCGTTTCATCAATCGCGTCTCCGGAGTGTCGTGCAATAGCTCAAATATACCGCGCTGCTAAAGCCGGCCGAGAAAATACCGGCTTATTCAGGGCGGCTTTTTCCTATTATTCCGCCCAAGACCGGCTAGACGGGGAGCCATTCGCAATCAAGATGGATAGATGTGTGGATGGATTGTTCGAGACTTTTCCTGAGAGTGATGCGATGCAAATCTGCGCGAACACGGCATTCATCCGCCTGCTGTTGATCGGTGGCCTGCTCACGAGCCTGGTCGGTTACATCAGCGCCACCGCCCAGGAGTCACCATCATTGCCCAGTGCGATCGCCAGCGTAGGGGTCGATGAAGGCTTGGCCGCTGTATCGCCCCCCAGCGCGCCCGTGAATATCGCGACCGTTTCGCCGAGCGATCTGCCGCCGATTGTGGTTGAGGCCAATTCGCCCACATCCTCCACCGATGCGGCCATTGAGGCGCTAGCGAAAATTGGCGTGCCGGCCTTGCCACGCGTCAAGCTGTTGTTGCAAGATCCCCATCCGCGGGTTCGTCAGCGCGGGGCCGAGATTCTCGCCAAGATGGGACCGCCAGCCAGACGTGCGATGAACGAACTCATCTATCTCTTGAACGATCAAGACACCGATGTGCGCATCGCGGCAGCCCAAGCGCTGGGAAGCATCGGGAGTGAGGCAGCTTCGGCGGTGCCAGCGCTGATCGAACAAGTCGCGCATCAGCCGTAATCATTTTGGCAACTCAGCGCACGCAGCGGTTGCATTGAGGTGCGAATTGGCTAAAAATCGAGAAGCCGCCCGATGAAACGGGACGGCTGGCGCATCTCTTCTGCGTACCACTCGCGAACCTCTCACCGCTAAGTTCTCATGACGCTGACTCGCCGTTTCTTTCTCAAGCTGGCAGCGTTGCTGAGCTATTTGCGCGGCACTTCGCCCTTGCCGGCCGCCGATGCCGTGACCCCAGACGCGCAACCTTTTGGAGCTGAATTCCCCAAACTCGATTCGCTCGCAACAGGCGAGTGGTGGAAGAAGGCCAGGCCAGCAGGCCCCAATGCCCCGCCAGCGATGGATGTGCCGCGCGACCAAGTCGTGGCGTTCGCGCTGTATACGCACGATCACGGTGTGTTGAAAATGTCGGCGCAACTCTATCCGCTCAAGCCGGCGGAGTCACGCGAAGTTCACTTGGAATTCATGCGCGACGGCCAGTGGCAAGAAGTCGCCAGATCGCCGGTCGTAATGCCGGGCTGGAGCGCGCACTTTCGCCTCGAAAAATGGGACGACACCAAGGAGGTCGCGTATCGCGTCCGGCATGGTGCCGAGGCGACATTCGAAGGCCTGATTCGGCGCGATCCGCGCGACAAGGATGTGATCGTTGTCGCCAACATGTCGTGCAATTCCAGCCGCACGACAGGATTGCGTCCTGAGATCATCGACAATCTCAAGCTGCAGGATCCGGACTTGCTCTTCTTCGCTGGCGATCAAACCTATCGCCACACGGAGCACACGGCAGGCTGGATTGAGTTCGGTTTGCAGTTTCGCGAGATCATGCGCGATCGTCCCACAATCACCATTCCCGACGATCACGATGTCGGGCATCCGAATTTGTGGGGCGAGAACGGCAAACGCTCGACCCTCAGCGGCAACGCCGATGGCGGATATTTCTATCCGGTGGAGTATGTCAATCTCGTGCAGCGGCAGCAGACCTGGCACTTGCCCGATCCAGTCGATCCCGCGCCGATCGAGCGCGGCATTACGGTCTATTTCACTCGCCTGCGCCTGGGTGGCATCGACTTCGCGATTCTGGAAGATCGCAAATTTAAATCGGGGCCCGCCGGAAAGATTCCCAAGATGGGACCGCGTCCCGATCATATCAACGACCCGAAGTACGATCCCAAAACCATCGATCTGCCCGATTTAGTGTTGCTCGGCGAGCGGCAGCACAAGTTCTTACGCGAATGGGGAGAGGATTGGACCGGCGCGGAAGTGAAGGCGGTGCTATCGCAGACGGCGTTCTGCGGCGCGGTACACATGCACGGCGGTCGCAACGATCGCCTGCTCGCGGATTTGGATTGCAATGGTTGGCCGCAAACGCAGCGCGACCGAGCGCTCGAAGAACTACGGCGCGTCAGCGCGGTGCATCTTTGTGGCGATCAACATCTGGCCGTCGTGGTGAAGCATGGCATTCAAGATTTCGGCGATGGCCCGTATGCGTTTACCAGTCCGGCGCTGGTGAACACAATCTACGGTCGCTGGTGGCATCCGCTCGATGAACAGCCTGGGCCGAATCCTGTCGACAAGAGCCCGCTTCCTTGGACGGGCGATTTCAAGGACGGGTTGGGCAATAAAATCTCGATGCTGGCGTATGCCAATCCGCCGAAGATCATGGATGAAAAACAGCGCGCTGATGGTTACGGCATCGTGCGCTTCCACAAGAAGGAGCGGCAAATCACGTTTGAATGCTGGCCCCGTTTCTCGGATGCAAAAGAGGGCGACAAGGCGCAGTTCGCCGGTTGGCCGATCACCGTCGCTATGTCCGACAATGATGGGCGCAAGCCTGTGGCATGGCTACCAGAGCTAACCTTTGAAGGAATGAAGAATCCGGTGGTGCAAGTTATCGACGACGCGACCGGCGAGACACTTTACATCACGCGCGTCAGCGGCCAGCGCTATCAACCGGCGGTGTTTTCCCAAGGCAAGTACACGGTCAAGATTGGTCGCGATCGCCCGGATGGACAGACGCACGCGGGCCTGATGGCGACATCCAAGGAAGACGCCGGGAAACGCGTGATCAAGCTTTAGCGCCTAGCGGTCTTGGCCTCTTTCGGCGGCGAGAATGGCCTGGAGGGCTTTGACGCGTTCCGGTTGCTCGGCATAGAGATTGTTCTTTTGCGCCAGGTCGTCGCGCAGGTTATACAACTCGCCGGGCTGCGTATTGGCGACATAGCCATTGGCTTTGTCGAACCAGGGAGGAGCTTTGCTCACAGCACCGGTCTTGGCGGCGATCAATAACCAATCGCCTTGTCGCACGGCATAGCCGTTGGCGTTGGTATTGTGAATGAGTGTGTCGCGAGCGCTCTTTTCGCTACCTTGCAACAGCGGCAGTTGATTGCGGCTATCTTCGGCGCTCTCGGCGGGAATTTCGTAATCGACTATCGACGCGATCGTGGCGAAGAGGTCGATCTGGCTCATGAGCGCATCGGACACGCTCCCAGGCCTCACCACGCCGGGCCAACGCACGACAAACGGCACGCGATGTCCACCTTCCCAGAGATCGCGTTTGAGCCCCCGGAGCGGTCCCATACTGCGATGCTCATACTTCTTCACCCGTTCATAGGCGTAGTGCTCGGGACCATTGTCGGCTGTGAAGATGACGAGTGTATTCTCGCCAAAGCCATGCTTATTGAGTGCTTGCAGCACTTGCCCCACGCTCCAATCGGTCTGCGTCATGAAGTCGCCGAAGCCGTTGGCCTGTGACTTGCCGACAAATTCCTTGGCGGGCACAATCGGGGCATGCGGCGCGGTGAATGGGAGGTAAAGGAAGAACGGCTGATCCTTCTTTTGCTCACCGATCCAATGGACAGCCTTTTCGGTGAGTTTTGGCATCACCGCCCAAAAGTCCCAATCCTTAACTGAGGGACCGGGACGAGCTTCCCAGTTACCTTCGGCCGTTCTCGCGGTGGTGGCGAGGGCGACCGTGGGCTCGGTAACAACGTGATCGTTCTCGAACCAGGCGTAAGGCGGAAAGTTCGGCACATCGTCGCCGAAGTAATAGTCAAAACCGTGCGAAAGTGGCCCGCCAGGAATCGATTTGCTCCAATCGAACGCGTCGGGCGCGAAGCCTTTGCCGTCGGCCTTAGCACCCACCCGCTTGATCGCGTTCCAGTCCCAGCCCAAGTGCCACTTGCCAATGCAAGCGGTGCGATAGCCTTTGGTCTTGAGCATCTCCGGCAGCGTGACGCGCTCGTCATCCATAATCGGCTGATCGAACGAATTCACGATGCCGTGAAACTTCCGCCAGTGATACCGCCCATGCAGCAAGGCATAGCGACTAGGGGTGCAGACGCCAGACGAGCTATGCGCATCGGTAAAGCGCACGCCTTGCTTCGCCAGTTGATCGAGATGGGGCGTAGGGATTTTCGACGTGGGGTTCTGCACGCCCAAATCGCCATAACCCATGTCATCGGCGTACAAGATGACAATGTTAGGGCTGGCGTTTACCTTCTCCGCGTCTCCCTCGGCAGCGCCGACTTGGGGCGCCGCCCATAAACCCGTTGCCAAGGCGAGGTAGCCAATCAATCGCATTTGTCATTCCTCAATGAATCGACTTCACAATCACTAGTGATCGTGATCGTGACCCTGGAACAATTCGTTCTTCTTATCGCCTCCGGCTTGAATGAACGCAATCAAATCGAGGATCTCCTCGCGCTTGAGCTTGCTCAACAGTCCCTCCGGCATGATCGACTTGGGCGACTTCACGCGCTCTTCGATCTCACTCTTAGCGATCTTGATCGGCTTGCTCTTGGCGAGTGGATTGTCAATCACGGTCACCGCTTCCGGCGTCTCTTCGAGAATCATGCCGGTGATGACTTTGCCGGAATCGAGGACAAAAGTATGCGACTGGAATTTTTCATCAATCTTCGCCGAGGGTTGCAACAGCGACTTGAGGATTTCTTCGGGATTGCGCTTCATCGCGTCGAGCTTCGTCAGGTCTGGACCAACTGCCAGCCCCTCTTCGCCGACCTTGTGGCAAGCGACGCAACTCGAAACCTTGAAGGCGTTCTGCCCCACTTCAAACGAACGACCTGGTTCCAGCGGCTTCACAAAGCCGGCGAGTTCGTCGAGCGTCCATTCGTGGCTTTGGCCGATCAGGCTGACCAACGGGTCTTTGATTTCCAACTTGTTCTTAGCGAGATAAGCCGCGGGATCGACTTCGTACTCTTTCAAATCGGCGACCACGACCATCGCCCCATACATTCTTCGCCAGTGACCGGGATAGGTGCAGACATACGGATAGATGCCGGGTTGCTTGGGCGCCTCGAAGCTGAGCGATTGCGAATCGCCTGGCTGTAAGAGCTTGCTACGCACCAAAATCTTGTCAGTTTTTGGAATGTATTGTCGCTCCATGACATCGGGCGTTTGCGCGGTCGCTTCCGCTAGTAGCCCGACTTCTTCCAGCGAACCTGGCAAGACGAGCGCGAAGTTGTGCGGCATCTTATCGAGATTGGAAAGTCGCAACTCTGTCGACTTGCCCGCTTCGACCGCGACTTTTTCGATGTCGTAGATCATGCGCTCAGGCACGGTGCTGATTGCAATAACGCGAACGTCAAGATTCTCCAGTCGGGCGGCAATGGCCTGCGCTTGCTCGGCGGGGAGCAGTGCGGCGAGCGCCTTGGTCAGCGCGATCGCGTCGGTGGCTTCCGCGCCGGTGCGATACTTGGCCGGAATTTGCGTGAGATAGGCCACGAGGCTATCCGTGAGGGGACGAACTTCCTTCTTGGGCCAACTAGCGACGGGGATCGCACGCAGCACACGGATGGCGCTGGTTCGATTGCGACCGGTACGCACCAAGGAGGAAAGCTCGCTTACCTTTTCCGCTTCGCTGCCCGGAATCAACGCCAGCGCAGCGATGGCATCGTCGTGCAAGGTTTGCTCGCCACCAACGGAGAAATTCTCGGTGGGAATCGCCTGTCGGCGACGAATGCCAGGGCCGGTCCAATCGAGCGACAGCGCGTCACCTCCGCCATTGTCGAAATAGGTCACGACAATCGGATGCAGGCCAGGCGACAAGTCGATAGCGGCTTGTTTGACATCGGGACCATGCAATCCGTCGTGATCGATGACGAGATCGCCACCGATGTACAGACGCGAACCATCATCGGAAGTGAGGAAGAAAGTGTACTTGCCACCCCGATCGATCTTTAGATTGCCTGTGAACTTCATGGCGAATCCATCGCGATCGGTAATCGCAGGCAAGTCGTATGTCACCAGGGGAGCAATGCCGGTCTTTTTGGGCTTGAGTTTTTCCAGCGTTTCCAACGCGACGTTATCGGGGCTCGGCAGGTAGTAATCGAATTGCAAACCACCTTCCGCAAGCGCGCCGCTGGCATCACCAGCTTCCACGCCCGCCGGCAACTCCGACAACAAGGGTCGAACTTGCGCGAAGAGACCGGCGCGGACCTTGTTATCCTTCACCAGGGCGATAGCGCTGAGGGCATCGCGCAGCAAATCGCCGTTCTTGGAGGCGGCGCCAAAAGCGTTCTCGCCAGAGCCATCGGCGGCAATCAATGCGGCGAAGCCCAGACGACGCGCGGCGGAAGATTTGCCACTAGTGGCGATTTGCAAGATGCGCTCGCGCACTCCTTGCAGCGCGTCGGTCGGTTGTTGAACGAGCAGTTCGCCAGCTCCCGCCAGCGCTCCCGATTCGCCTTGCTCATCTTGTTCGGCTATCAAATCCAGCAGTAGTTTCAATTCGCTGGTCTTGCGCACCTCCGCCAAGCCGGCGATGGCGTACTTGAGTTGATTGGCGGCCTTGGCACGGGACAAAATAGCAATGTAAACGGCTTCCGTCGGTTTGAGCTTCATTAAGTCGGCGACACTCGCGGCGCGAAGCGTATAGGCATACGCGGCCAGCGACAACTCGCGACCAGCCGCCAGCTCGCTCTTAATGTATTGATCGACATTAATCGACTTGCGAGCTTCGTTTAGATCAAATTCCAGTTGCAAGTCCTTGGGAAACTGTTCTGCGGTGAAAAGGACTTCCGCTGCATCGGGGCCGTTGTAATACACTGCCGCGACTACGGCTTCGGCGCGCACCAGAGCATGTTTGTCAGCTGCCAGTTGCACCAAGAGTGGCCCGACATTGTTGATCTTGCCGTGCCAATTGCGAATCACACGTGTCGCCGCCGCCCGCGCGGCAGGCTCCGGCGATTGCAGCACCTTGCGCAACAGCGGTTCGTTCACCGTCTTGAGCATTTGATGGACCCAGAGGGTTTCCGTTAACGCTTGCCCATTCTCGCTCTTGGTAACGTCGAGGCTATCGGCCAGTTTCGCGGCGGCGGCGGTCACTTCGCCAAAGTCGCGGCCTGTCAACTCCAAGCGAGCGCGGTAGCGGACATCGTCTTCGGTCGAGGTCAATTGCGCGACCACTTCCTCCACAGGCTTGCCGCTCATCTTGGCGACTTTCCGCGTAGGACGATCTTTCATCGAGACGCGATAGACGCGGCCATGCTTATGATCGCGATTGGGATCGCGGAGGTTATGCTGCAAGTGACCGATCAGCGGGTTTTGCCAATCGGTGATGTACAGCGCGCCGTCGCCACCAATGCGGAGCGACGAAGGACGGAAATTTTGGTCGCTCGAGAACATGATCGACTCGACCGGCTCCACATGAAAGTTTGCACCTTCGTTCGCGAACTTGTACTGCGCCACCCCTTGGAAGCCAATCGCATTGGCGATCAGAAAGTTGCCTTGCAGTTCGGGCGGGAAATGACTTCCTTGAATCAGCCCCAGGCCGGGCACGGGGCGATGCTGCTTGACATAGAGTTGCTTCGGCGTCCCACGCTGCGGAAAGGCAATGTAGTAGCCTTGGCCGCTGGTGCCATCGCTGGCGAATTGATTCCCCCAATGATCCATCACTTCGCCGTGCGGA